>JAZUHM010000036.1:0-3400 GCA_045641725.1 Bacteroidaceae bacterium
TGGTGTTCGGCGCGGGACGCGCCAAACTACGAAAGGCACCATGCGAGACATTGGTATCGTCCGTTAACTCCCTTTTAACTCCTTTAATTTTTTTTGTTTGGCGAAGCCCTTTTTCTTCCCGTAGGGACTTTTTCTTCCGCACATGGGCTTTGCCGAAGGCTGATAGGTGAGGGGTGCAGAATATCGGAAAATTCGGAGAATTTGACAAGATTCTGCACCACTCACTCATCAAAGGGCTCTAAGGCCCTAAAGCCCATAAGCGGACTTTTTGATCATATTGATATTATATTTATCCCCACGTATTTTTCCACTGAGCCCTAATTCTCGGTTGGGGTCGGTGCTACAAACAAAAAAATCAAGCTCGAAAGAATCTACATTCTCTCAAGCTTGATTGATTATCTTTAAGTTTCGTCTAATGATTAAGACTGAAAAAACTTCTTAACGTCGTCGTTTGGTACCATCTGCTCATCAAAGATGTAGGCACCTGTCTTTGGGCTCTTTACCATACGGATAACCTTAGAGTAAGAGCGACCTTCTGTCTTACCTGTTTGGAGGGTAGCAACCGCTTTTTTTGCCATAGTTTAAATGTATTACTTGATTTCCTTATGTACGGTCATTCTCTTGAGAATGGGATTGTACTTCTTCAACTCGAGTCTCTCTGGAGTGTTCTTACGGTTCTTAGTGGTGATGTAACGAGATGTTCCAGGAAGACCGCTCTCCTTCATTTCAGTGCATTCAAGAATTACCTGCACTCTATTGCCTTTCACTTTCTTTGCCATAATGGTAAATGTTTATTAAGCGATAACCCTGATATCCTTCCAATCGCAGTAACCGTTTTCTACGGCCTTACGAAGGGCTGCATCAAGACCCAGCTTATTGATTAAACGTAAACCTGCTGCGCTAAGGGTAAGCTGAATCCAGCAATCCTGCTCAACATAATAGAACTTCTTTGTAAGCAAATTGACATCAAAGGTGCGCTTTGTGCGACGCTTTGAGTGAGAAACATTGTTTCCTACCATTGCTTTTTTACCTGTGATTTGACAGATTTTAGCCATCGCTTATATTATTTTTTCTTGTTAATTACTATATGGTTATCCCAATTCGGAGTGCAAAGTTAGTAATTTTTGTGTAATAAACAAACTATCAGTGCTTTTTTTTGCATATTTACGCATCTTTTTTCACAAAAACAGGTTTTTGCGCACTAAAAAGCAGCAAAACGGGTGGATTGTTAGCAAATTAGCAGCATCAGATATTTGTATATTTAGAAGCCTTGAGTAGCCAAGTTCATTTGAATTCTATCACATTGAAACGCGCGAGAAGGCAGGTTCTGCCAATGAACAGAATTCCTGGTCTTGGTATTTATAATATCCTGCAATGGCAATCATCGCGGCATTATCAGTGGTGTAAGAGAACGGAGGAATAAAGGCTTGCCACAAACCGCTCTTCTGGCGTTTGACAAATGCCTCGCGCAAGGCTGTATTAGCTGACACTCCGCCTGCGACCGCCACTCGGGTTATACCTGTAGCCTTGACTGCCTTGACGAGTTTATCCATCAGCACCTCCACAACCGTGCGCTCAAGCGAGGCTGCGAGATCGTTCTTATTCTCCTCGATAAAATTAGGGTTCTCTGCCATTTTGTCGCGCAGGAAATACAGAAATGAAGTCTTCAACCCGCTGAAGCTATAGTCGAAACCTTGTATGTGCGGCTTGCTGAAAGTAAAAGCCTTAGGATTGCCCTCACGGGCAAGCTTATCGATTATAGGACCGCCCGGATATCCAAATCCCATAAACTTGGAACACTTATCGATAGTCTCGCCAGCGGCATCGTCGATAGTCTTGCCGATAATCTCCATGTCGTTGTATGCGTTGACTCTCACAATCTGAGAATTGCCACCGCTCACCAATAGACACAAGAAAGGGAACTCGGGCAGCTCTCGTTCCTTGCCCTCCTCTTGAATAAAATGTGCAAGAATATGGCCCTGCAAGTGATTAACAGATATAAGTGGACGCGACAAAGATATGCAAAGTCCTTTGGCAAAAGAGACTCCCACCAACAATGACCCCATCAAACCTGGGCCAAGAGTACAGGCTACGGCACTGATATCGTCCATGCTGATTCCGGCACGGGTAATGGCCGCATGCACTGTTGGCAAAATATTCTGCTGGTGCGCACGCGAGGCCAGTTCCGGCACCACGCCGCCATAGTCCTTATGCACCTGCTGCGAGGCCGTCACGTTTGAAAGCAAATAACCATTGCGGATAATTGCAGCCGAGGTATCATCGCAGCTCGACTCAATTCCTAATATTATCGTATCTTGCATATAAATAGCTCTTATCAAATCATCTACTATGTAAGTATCTCCAAGCCTGTCTCGGTCATCACATAAGTATGCTCCCACTGGGCTGAAGGCTGGTCATCCTCGGTGCAGACAGTCCAACCGTCATCTTCGTCTATATAAACATCACGCGCCCCAAGGTTTATCATCGGCTCGATGGTGAAAACCATACCTGGCACAAGCAGCATGCCGCTCTTGCCCCGGCGAGCATAGTGATCCACCTCAGGGTCTTCGTGGAACTCAAGCCCTACTCCATGACCACACAATTCTCTGACCACGGTGCATCCGCACTTGTGGGCATAATCAGTAATAGCCTTTCCCATATCGCCAACAAAAGTATAGGGCTTTGCCACTTCGGCTCCCAAATCACGGCACTCGCGAGCCACTTCTACAAGGCGCTTCCATTCTGGCTCTGTTTCGCCAATTATATACATGCGAGAGGCATCGGCATAATAACCGTCGAGAATGGTTGTGACATCCACATTGATGATATCTCCCTCAAATAGGATTTCCTCCTTAGACGGTATTCCGTGACAAACAACCTCGTTTATGCTGGTACAGACACTCTTTGGGAAACCCTCGTAATTCAACGGAGCAGGAATACCGCCATTATCAAGAGTATATTCGTGCACAAGCTTATTGATAGCTTCAGTTGACATACCCTCCTTTATTTCGGCGGCAACGAGGTCGAGTGCGCCGCGAGTGATACGGCCACTCCTGCGAATGCCCTCAATCTGCTCTGGGGTCTTGATGAGCGGGCGTTTGGGCACAAGATATCCCTTTGCCTGATAGTCGAGGATTATCTCGTCCATCTCGGTGAGAGGCTGACCCGCAGGCACTATCCAATTATTCTTTATCTTGCGTGACATAATTTCGTTTTTTTGACTATAATACTATCTTAATCTAATTTTATCACCGACCTTGGGCATGTGGTCTGGCGTGAAGCGATTAACCTTATACAAGGTTTTAAGGCGCATGCCGTATTTCTGCGAGATTGAATAGAGCGACTCACCGCTCTGCATCACATGGCATTCCTTCTTGAAACTCTTATGAGCGTTGGCTTG
>JAZUHM010000037.1:0-6146 GCA_045641725.1 Bacteroidaceae bacterium
GCTACGATCCGACTTGACACGATTCGCATTTGACCCTTCTGCTCCCGTGTTTAGGGGAGCTCCGCGTAGCGGTGAGGGGTAGCCCCAGACGAAGTTACTAGCTTTGGTAAGTCCTACCCCTCAGTCGCTACGCGACAGCTCCCCTAAACAGGGGAGCAGAGGACTCAAATGGGTGCGTTGGTATAAGCATTGCAACAATATAATAGATGTGTACAAAGAGTCGCTGCCAGGCGATTTAGTGCGACTTTACGCCATTTTTCTTCGCCCTGAAAAAATCGCGCTTCGTGCTAATTTTAGTTGACAGCGCTGTGAACGTGTGTTCACACCGCTGTGAACGATTGTTCACAGCGCTATGAACGTTCGTTCACAGCGCTGTGAACAGAATTTAAGTCGCATCACGATTTTTTTAGAGCGAGAAAAAATATTTTTTAGGCGCAACAAACTGAGATTTATTTGTGTCTTTTTAATCAGTTTCTTCCGATTTTCGATTTTTTTTACGAAATTTGCACTATTGAGTAACAATCATCGTTATTAAACATTTCAATATGATTTTTTTACCGGCAAATCATCCATCGACAGAACCTTTGCGCAACATGGGCATTGATGTTTGCGACAGCGCTCCCGAGGGGCCTGTCAGGCGTATTGTGATACTGAATCTCATGCCTCAGAAGCAGGAGGCGGAAGAGGAATACTATGTAGCAATGGCTGGGGCTGGCATCGACATACAGATTGTTCTGGCCAAGATGAGCGGCCTGACCTATAAGACCACGCCGCAGATTTATATGGACACCTTCTACACCGACATTGCCGACATTATAGCCAGCGGCGAGATGTTTGACGGCATGATTGTGAGCGGGGCTCCGCTTGAGCAATACGACTACACCGAGGTGACATACTGGCAGCAGCTGCATGAGGTTTACCACTGGACATTCTCACACGTGCGCTCAACGCTGAACGTGTGCTGGGGCGCGTTTGCATCGCTGCGCATGTTTTTTGGCATCGACAAGCACTGGACTCCCGCCAAGCTGTTTGGCGTCTATGTGCACGAGGTCAAGAAATCCGGCATTGCTCTGCTTGAGGGCCTGCCTCGCGAGGTGAATGTGCCTATCAGCAGACATATCACCCTCAAGCGCGAGGAACTTGAGGCACAAGAGGAGGTCGAGATTCTGTTGGACCAAGAGGTGACGGGCCCAGAGATGGCAATCTCGTGGGGCGGACGCCATATCTACGCCAACGGCCACATGGAGTACGCCGAGGGAAGACTGCGATTTGAATATGAGCGCGACATGTCGAAAGGACTGCCAATCGACGTGCCACATAACTATTTCAACAACGACGATCCCAAACAGGGCGTAAACATCAGCTGGCAGGAAACAGGCCGCAGGTTTTACGTCAATTGGCTCAGGCACTATGTGGCCAACGATGCGCTGCCAATGGTTCCAAACGACATAGATTTCAAAGCATGAACAAACCTGCGCAAATAGAACTCCTGGCTCCCGCACGCAACCTGCAGACCGGCATTGAGGCCATTGCCTGTGGCGCTGATGCCGTGTATATCGGCGCAGAAGCCTTTGGCGCTCGCCACGCGGCAGGTAATAGTGTGGACGACATAGCACAACTGGCAGAATATGCCCACGCCTATGGCGCAAAAGTATATGTGACCATCAATACCATTCTCTATGACCAGGAATTGGAACAGGTGCGCAGCCTTGCCGGCCGCCTGCACGACGCAGGTGTAGATGCACTGATTACCCAAGACACAGCCCTGCTGCAAATGGACTTGCCCCTACCCCTTCATGCAAGCACGCAGATGGACAACCGCACCATCGACGACGCCAAGCGACTGGAGCAATGGGGATTTAAGCAGATTGTGCTGGCGCGCGAATTGGGGCTGAGCCAGATTGCAAAGATCCACGAAGCGTGTCCGCAACTCAAGCTGGAGGCCTTTGTACACGGCGCCCTCTGCGTGTCGTACAGCGGAAAATGCTACGCATCGGAGTATTGCTTCAAGCGCAGTGCCAACCGCGGCGAGTGCGCACAGTTCTGCCGTCTGGCATTTGACCTTGAAGACTCCAATGGGCGCACACTTTTGAGAAACAAGCACCTCCTCTCGCTCAAAGACATGAACCGCTCAGCGCATCTCGAGGAAATGCTCGACGCAGGTGTCACCTCATTTAAGATAGAAGGCCGACTGAAAGACATAGGATACGTTAAGAACGTGACAGCACACTATAGCGCACTGCTCGATGGCATTGTCAAGCGCAGAGCAGGCGACTACTGCCGCGCTTCCAAAGGCAAATGCCACACAGACTTTGAGCCAAATGTGGCCAAGAGCTTCAACCGCGGTTTTACCGACTATTTCCTCCACGGCAGAACGGAGGATATCGCTTCCATCAGTACACCAAAATCCAAGGGCGAGCCCGTAGGATATGTAAAGGAGATTCGCAATGGCTATATCTTGGTGGGAGGAATTTGCAGCTTCCACAACGGCGACGGTTTGTGCTTCTACAATGATAAAGGCGAGCTTGAAGGATTTCGCATCAACCGCGTGGAAAACAACAAGTTGTACCCCCATCGCTTGCCATCTACGTTAAGAGTCAAGACCCCGCTGTTCCGCAATCTTGATGCGGAATTTGAATCTCTACTGCAGAAGCCATCGCCCCGCCGCACGCTCTTGGCCGACATTACTCTGGAGGAAACTCTTTGCGGCTTCAGGCTAACGGCTCGCGACGAGCTGCAACGCACGGCTACCCTCGAGTTTGAATACCCCAAAGAGACTGCGCGCTCGCCACAACAGGAGCGAATAAAAAAAGAGCTCCTCAAACTCGGCGACACAATCTTCTTCGCCAAAGATATAAGGATGGAAATCAAGGAAGATTACTTTATTCCTGCCTCAATACTCTCCAAATGGCGCAGAGCATTGGTAGAAAAACTGCAGGATTGCAAGATACCCGAGGAATCTGAGCGAGCCGCCGACAAGAAAGGTGCAAGTTCCTCGCAGGCATGCAAGGTTGCGCCGCTATTAGGTTATGCCGCAAACGTCTCAAACCGCGCAGCCCGCGATTTTTATACGAAGAACGGGGCCCGCGAGATAGCTCCGGCGTTTGAAATACAGCCGCCTGCGAGCCCTGCAACGCTTATGACTTGCCGCCATTGCGTAAGATACTCACTGGGACAATGCTTAAAACACAAGCCAGGTCAGCCTGCCTCAATCGTCAAAGGCCGCTTGCCCGAGAAATTGTACCTCAGCCTGCCCGACGGACGCAGATTCTCACTGCATTTCAATTGTTCCCGATGCGAAATGTCGGTAAAATCTTGTGACACATCTCCTAAATCATAGCAAAAACGGCCATGAAGATTTCTAAGATTATACATACATATTGTTTGATTGCGGCGGGCTTGATTATGTGCGCTTTGGCGTCGTGCAGTAGCGAAAAGGCAGACGTGACAAACTGGGCTCTGACTGAAGAACAGCAAGATTCGGCCCTGTTTTCCAAATATCACCATTATAATGTGGGCACCAACTTTGTGGTAGTCAGCGATTCCCTGAGTCTAAGGCCAAATCCCGACGGCTGGCCCATGATGATCGATATCATGCTGGACAGCGCCGTGGTGGAAGAAGGCGAAGACTTTGTGGTAACTGAGATTTTCAAACCCGAAAATGCCGATTCCCTGCAGACCGACAGTGTGTGGGTAAGGGTCGGTACCGACGGCAAGCCGCTAGGTTGGGTGCCCGAGACGCTTTTGCTCGAAAAAAGCATCCCCGTAGGCTTAATCGCGCGCTCCATCTACTGGTTCAGCACATATCATATCTATTGGTTTTTGATAGTGGTGATTGTCGCTGGCGCACTGGTGCTTTATCGCAAGAAACGTCGCAAAAGCCTGGGCTTGATTTTCAATATCCACAAAATGGATTCGTTCTACCCCACCGCCTTTTGCGTGAGCATTGCGACAGCAGCGATGCTCTATGCCACAATACAGACCTTCGTACCCGACGATTGGGTAGAGTTTTCCTATCACTACAGCCTCAATCCTTTGGGGCAGCCATTTTTGATCTCAACATTCCTGACCTTTACATGGCTCAGCGTAATTCTGTTGCTTTCAGTGGTTTACGACCTATGGCAGAAGCTCTCAGTGATTGATTTCCTCTCGTTTATGTTTGGACTATTGGCGTGGGGCGGCGTTATTTACATTGTCACGACCACAACGGCCGAATATTACATCGGCTATGTCGTTTATGCCGGCTACGTAGTCTATGCCCTCTGTCAATACATGCGGCACAAAGGAATAATATTGAATAATAAACACTAATATAATAAGGTAATGAAAAAAATTCTGGTAATTGTATTTTTGCTGTGCCAAACAGGCCTGATGTTTGCACAAACTGTGGATGTTGCTTGTCATATCGACGCGCCACAAGGTAGTTCTTTGAGGAATTTATTGCCGAAACCGCACTATGCAAAAGCCACCGAGGGCATTTATCAGGGCTCTGTGGAAAATGCAAAGGTAGAAATCGTGTCAGCCAGCGAGCTTGGCACATTCGACTACGAACTTGCGGACTTTCCAAACGAGGGCTACAAACTGACAGTTGCCCCCGACGGTATCAACATTGTTGCCGCCAGCGAAATGGGTGTAATCCGCGCCAAACAGACCCTCGGTCAGCTTGCAATAGGCGGCAATGGCGTGGAGTGCTGTGAGATTATCGACTTCCCGGCGTTTAAGGTCCGCGGATTTATGCACGACGTCGGCCGCTCGTTTATCTCTTTCGATGAGTTGAAAAACGAGATTGATTTGCTCGCTCGTTTCAAGGTAAATGTATATCACTGGCACCTGACGGACAATCAGGGATTCCGTTTTCAAAGCAAGAAATATCCTGCGCTGAACGCCAATTCAAGCTTCTCGCGCTTTGCCGGCCAATATTACACCCAGGAGCAATGCAAGGAACTGGAGGAATATGCCCGCGAAAGAGGCGTGATTGTGATTCCGGAGATAGATATGCCGGGCCACTCGCAATGTTTTACCAAGGCAATGGGCTACGACATGAGCTCTACGCAAGGCAGGGCCGTTCTCAAGGAGCTGCTCAACGAGTTGTGCGACGCATTTCCCCAGGCTCCCTACATCCACATGGGAGCTGACGAGGCGGGTACAACGGCAGAATTCGTGAACGAAATGTCGAGATATATCAAACAGACGCTTGGCCGCAAGGTTGTGGTGTGGAATAAGATTTCGGGAGTCAACATTACCACCGAAAATCTCCCTTATGTCGATATGACGTGGATGTGGGCAACTGCGGGAAGCAAGGTCAGCGGCATGGCAAACGTTGATTGCCGCTATAACTACGTCAATCACTTTGATGTCTTTGCCGACGTGGTGGGTATCTACAAGAGCAATATCTATTACGCCCAGTATGGCTCGCCCGAGGTCGCCGGTGCGCTGACTGCGCTTTGGAATGACCGCAAATCGCCCGACGAAACCTCTATTATCAGCCAGAATAACCTCTACGCCAATGCGCTTGCGACTTGCGAACGTGCCTGGATAGGCGGCGGCAAGCAATATATCGAAAAGGGCGGCGTCAATCTGCCAAACAAGGGCGAGGAATACGAGGAATTTGCCGATTGGGAGCGCCGCTTCCTCTATTATAAGGATTCATGGCTGAGCAATGAGCCAATCCCGTACGTAAAGCAGACAAACGTGCGTTGGAATATCACCGACAGCACTACCTTTAACCTGCAGGCAACGGGCGCCGGCATTTATCTGCGCCACACCTGGGGCGGCACAGTGCCTGCGCTTATCGCCAATCCTCAGTTGGGCACAGTCGCCCACGCCACCACCTACGTCTATTCTCCTAAAGAACAGACAGTTGGCGCGCAGATAGAGTTGCAGAACTACGGCCGTTCGGAGAACGACTACGCCCCAGAGCGCGGCAAATGGGACCGCAAGGGCAGCCAGGTCTTTGTGAATGACACAGAAATCATGCCGCCCGTATGGACAAACACTGGCAAGGCCATCAACAGCGAGGTCAGCCTGGGCAACGAGAATTTCCCGATGCGCAAGCCCATTGCTATCACTCTGCATGAGGGTTGGAACAAGGTTTATCTCAAGCTGCCGTACGTGAACGCCCCTAATATCCGCCTCAACAAGTGGCT
>JAZUHM010000038.1:0-5201 GCA_045641725.1 Bacteroidaceae bacterium
CATTTTTGGGTGAGTTACGGATTTAATTGTATATTTGCAACGCATAACATCTTAAAAAGCAAACGTTTATGGAATTAAGGCAGTTGAAGTATTTCATAGGGGTGGCCGATTGCGGGTGTTTTTCTAAGGCTTCGCGCCAGCTGTTTATCTCGCAGAGTGCCGTTTCGCAGCAGATTAAATTGCTGGAGGACGAGCTTGGTTCGCAACTCTTTGTGCGTCAGCCTAATACGGTAACACTGACCGAGAGCGGTGCCGAACTGTATCCTCTGGCAAAGATGGTGATTAACAATGTTTCCGAGTGCAGCCTGCGCATCAAGGAGCTGCAGGGGTTGCTTTGCGGCGAGCTGAACATCGGACTCACTTATTCGCTTGAATCTTATATGCGCGAGGCGATGCTTGAGTTTATGCGCCTTCACCCGCAGGTGCAGGTCAATGCTTATTACAAGAATCTGGGCGACTTGTTTCGCATGCTGGAGCGCGACGAGGTGGATATGATGCTGTCGATGATGCCTACCAGTCCGCATGATTTCGTAGAGTCGCTGCCGCTGATGGAATATCGTCTGGCGGCTGTGATGCGCAAGACGCATGTGCTGGCCTGCAAGACGGTGATCAACTTTCAGGCTCTGCGGCCTCACCCGCTTATCTTGCCCGAGAAGGGGCTGCGCGACCGCAATGCCATTGAGAGTTTCATACACAAGGATACCGGCGGTCTCAAGGTGCGCTCGCTGGTGAACGATGTCAATGCGCTGCTCAATATCGTGCAGGAGACCGACTATGTGAGCATTCTGACCGAGACGAGCATCGTTCAGCGGCCGCTGCTTTGCGCGGTGCCGATAGCTGAACTGATGGAGCCGATAGCCATCTATGCTCACTTCAACCGCCATGCGTGCCGCAAAAACAGCGCAATGAAATATCTGGACCTGCTGCGGCAGTCGGCCATGCTGCACAAACTGGTGCAGGGGTAAGGCGGGGTATAAGCAGCGCTTATGGAGCGATAAGTATAAACGCACGCCAAGGGCTGATTTTGTGGAGGATAGTTGCTACTTTTGCACTCGCCAACCTACATCGGGAGGCTGTAAAAAAATCAGTAACTAACCACAAAAAGCAGTCACTATGAAGAAATGGAATTGTAAAGTCTGCGGCTATACTCACGAAGGTGATGAGCCCCCAAAGAAATGTCCGAGATGCGGTGCGCCGCAATCGCAGTTTTACCGCAAAAACAGGAATTGCGTGCTGAGTCTGCTGGCTCTGGCCGTCATTCTCACCCTGTCGATATACCTGTTGGTGGGGTGCAGTCAGAAACTGAGCGTTGACAACACCGCAGTGGCCACGCTGGTGCTGAGTCGCTACATGGGCAAATGGTATGAGGTGGCGCGCCTGGACCACCGCTTCGAGCGGGGTATGCAGCAATGCACGGCCACCTATCTGCCTCAGGCCAACGGCACAATCAAAGTCGTGAACCAAGGACTCAAAAACGGCGAATGGAAAATTTCTGAAGGCAAAGCAAAACTTACCGACAAGCAAGGCCTGCTGCGCGTGTCGTTCTTTGGCCCGTTCTACTCAGACTATAGCATACTGATGCTGGCGCCTGACTATTCCTACGCCCTTGTCGGCGGCGACAACGACAATTACCTCTGGATACTTTCGCGCACCCCGCAGCTCCCCAAGCAGGCCCGCGACCAGCTCCTCGCCGAGGCCAATCGCCGCGGCTACAATACCAGCGCTCTCATCTGGGTAAACCAGAACAACCAAGTAGATAACTGATTATTAACCCCTAAAATCAAAAAACTATGGAAGAAAGATTTTTCTATTGTGAGACCTGTGGCAATCTTATGTTTGCCACCATCGCAAGTGGCATTACCCCCTATTGCTGCGGCGACGAAATGACCCTCCTGACGCCACGCGACGAAGAGACGTACGCCGACAAACATGTGCCTGTGGTAGAGAAAATCGGTAGCAACGCGCTCAAAATCACCGTTGGCTCGCAACTGCACCCAATGACCAAGGAGCACAACATCCGCTTCGTATGCCTTGAGACCAGTAACTGCGTCATCATCCGTTATCTGTGCGAAAACGACACGCCCGAGGTCACCATCTGCTATTCCGGCACACCAAAGGCCGTTTATGCCTACTGCAATGTCCACGGCCTCTGGCGCAAGGACATCTGACAGCCCGCCGCTTCGTGACACCCCGCCACCCCCGCGGTTAATAATGAGAATAGAGGAGCAATTGCCCCTCTATTTTTTATTAGTCCTGGGCGCAGCGTCGTGGAGGAGGTTGTTCTCGAGAAGATAATGGAGCCAGGCGGGAGAGCTACCGTTGGTTGTGCAGGTTATTGCTAAGGAAATATGCGGGCGACGTGAGGGCGTTTTTGCTTGTCTTTGCCTCGTTTGAGGTAGATGAGGGCTCGGAGGGATTGGCCCGAGGAAAGGCCAGAGGAATTGGGAACGGTGGCGAGATTAAGGTAGCCTGTGGTAAAGGCGGGTGCGGTCTCGCCTTGTGAGAGTTGGAGGGGCGAGAGTTGTTCTGTGATAGGGTAGGATTTGTCTATGAGTTCCCAAGCGGCATAGCCTCTCTCTTTGTTAATATTGGTGATGCGTATGGCGCGAATGAGGGCTGGCTGTTCGCTATTCGCATCTTGACTCTGTGGCATTGGACAAGGGGCTTTTCCTGTCAGAATGGCGGTCTTGAACTTTGACTTGCTTGGGATTATTGGGTGGAAATAAATGAAATCCCCAGCCCGTTCACTGCTGAAGCGAAGCACATGGGCCACAAAATGGCGCGAGAACCGGTCGTAGATATGCATCATCTGGCTGGCGGAGTCTATGGATTCTATATAACCTATTTCTAAAGGGAAATATTCGCTTGCGCTAATATTATAAAGGTACGCATGAAATAAGGTGGGCTTGTCGCCGTCGGCATTATTTCGTAGAAGCACGTTGTATAATTGGCCGATGTTGACATAATGGCGCTTGTTTTCAGGCATAGGTTGCAGTGGCGAGAGCTGCAGATTGTGCGAAATGGTCTCGACCTCGAGGCCTTCGGGTGAGGTAAGGGTGACGAAGCGATATTTGCGCCCGTCTTTGCCCACGGCCTCTTTGATTCGGCTCACTATCATTGCGTGGAACGAGAATATCTCCCCACTTAATTCTTTTAGTATGGCCTGCGCCCAATCGTTGGTGCGATCTTCAGGGTGCAAGAGGAGTGAATTGGCAAATGCTTTGGCTGCTTGCTCTTTTAAGGACGAGAATGATTTGCCGTCTTGCCTTGATTGTCGTTCGCAGTCCTCGGGCCGGAGATTGCCGTGCCCCCATATTTTCAGGAAAACGGCGAAGTGAAATTCGGGATAGAGTCCCGCAACTTTAACCGCAGCTGCAAGAAGAGCAGAATACAATTTTGATGGACGCACAATGGGGAGTTTTATGCATTCTGCCAAGAGCTGGCGTGCGGTGGTAGAATCAATTTCGGCGGTATGCTGCAGGAGAACTTTGACGATAGTCCAGGCATAGTCGGAGATGGTTTTGGGGTCTTCTGGAGCAGCTTCGGAATAGAGTTTGCGGAGGTTTGCAAGTTGGGTGAAAAGGTTGTCTTTCATAATGGTAATGACCAGTTTGCGGATTGAAAAGCCGCAGGGTTGTTAAATTATATTGTGCTGTAGAAGTCGCGCATCTTGCTGATTATTAGTAGCCTTGTGGACTCAAACCAACATGGCGCTCCATTTCTCGTTAAGCATAATCTTTATGCAAATTTCGTGAAAAGTCTTGAGATATACAAGGTTTTATAAAGAGATAGGCGTGTAAACATGTAGATTTATATAAATGAGGTGTTGTTTCTTGTGCAAAATTGGCCAATGGATAGATAGTGGGGGATTAACGAGCAAAGCCCCTTCATAGGCTTGATGTCCTTAGAAGGGGAATGCTAAAGTAGGAATTTATAGCTTATTCTTGATTAATGTTATTGCAGCGTGATGTGAATTAAATCTGTGCTAGTGTCGAAATTCAGTAAACTCTGAGTGGAGAGAGAAAAGAACGGCCCGGTAGCATCCAGCATTTGTGCGCGTTCAATGCTGATGCCATTGCCGTAAGTGGGATAGAGGATGTTGCCTTCAGAATCCAGCATGTTAACAACGACGTCTATCTGCTGTTGCCCATTTTCGTTTAAGAAGATTCCACAATTAAATCTCTTGTCTGTAAATGTCGTTAATCCCAATTCGGATTTCGAGTATGTTCTCTCATAGCGCCAATTATCTAAAGCCAAACCTGAGGAAGGGTTGATGGTGTAAGAATCTGGGCGATCTTGAGAGGGCGATATGATTATTTGAATACTCTCTACATTGTCGGGAGTTGGGTCGGTGACGTTGACGCGGAAAGATGCATTTTTGCGGCGTCCCATGTCGATATTGACATTTTGTGGATTGTAGTCGGCTATGCTTATGCTTTGTGTGGCGGAATACACTGTCCCGACTCCTTGGTCGCATAGCGAGACTTCTGTAGGCGAAATGATATTTGTGGTCGAGGCATCGTTGGATACTAGTGTTTGTGCCACAGCCACAAAGGTGTAGTTGCCGAGGGGCAATTTGGTGGAGATTGTTCCAAAGCCCAATTCGCTAGAAGTCTGAGTGGTTGAATAAACCAGCGAGTTGTCGGCGTTGAAAATGGCAAATGCTATGCGATTGATGCCTGCTTCGGATGCTGTCTTGTCTGATGCCCGAAACGCCACGTCAGGCACGATGCTGATGTCAAGGGCTGAGAGTGTGACATTGACTTCTGCCATTTGTTTTTTATCGCAAGGCAACGTCTCTTCGGAGTCACTGGAGCACGAAATGCTTAGCATTGCCAAAACCGCTGTGGTAAGCAAGAGTGAGATGGAGAATATGGAACGTCTCATTTTGCACCTCCTTTCTGATAATTCGCTGCAGAAAAATTGCCCGACTCGGGCTGGGATGCCGTACTTTCCTTTTCTTTGCGTGTCTCGGGGTGTGAGATGACGTAGAGGATGCGTACAAGCGGGTCGCAGTAGTTGAGCATTGCGTTAGCGCGATCGTCGTCGATATAACCGCCATTGTAGAGCAGTTCGAGCCAATATTTCGCGCTCTTGGCGGCATAGTAGGCCTCAAGGTTGTTCTCTTGGCGAATCAAGTCCCCAATTCTGGTGGAAGCGACGAGGTACTGCTTGGAGAGGTTGTACTCCTTCTTGGGAGC
>JAZUHM010000039.1:0-5589 GCA_045641725.1 Bacteroidaceae bacterium
TTCATTGAAAACGGGCTGATACCAATGGCCAGAATGTTGCGGAATATGTGGAACTTTGGCGTCCAGCAATGGCGATGAAACCTGATAAAGGACTTAGGAGCAACAAAATGCGCCACACTAAGCAGCGACGAGAATCCCAGCGACAGCGTAGTGGCCCACGCCGCGCCCGCAATGCCCCAATCCAGCGCATAGATAAACAATGCGTCAAGCGCAATGTTCAACAATGCTCCGCTCACCAATATCCACATGGACCTTAGCGAATATCCCGACACGCGAATCAAATTACACAGGTTGAATGTCAGGGTTGTAAAAAACATACCCGGCATAACGATATCCATATACTCACGGGCATAGGCAATAGTCTCGGCCGACGCACCGAAAAGCGACAAAATCTCATCGCTCCACACATACCACGCTCCTACAAACAAGAAGCCGAACAAAAAAGTGAGCACCATGCTGTTGCCCAATATCTTTTCCGCCCACTTTAAATCCCTTTTGCCAAGCACAATACTCATGCGCGCTGCCGAGCCTGCGCCAACCAGCGAGCCAAAGGCGTGCACAATATTCATAATAGGCATCGTCACCGCCAAACCGGCGATGGCCATAGCGCCCACACACTGACCAAGAAACACTCGGTCGCAGATATTATATACAGATGCGATTATCTGAGTAATGACTGCGGGCAAAGCATACTGCAAAAGCAGTAAGCCAATGGGTTTAGTCTCAAATTCCTTAGTTTTGTCACTCATGGCATTTTGAAATTTCAGAATGCAAAATTAGCACTTTTCAGCGAAATACAATCGTTTTTGGCCACGAATATTTTTATCCCACATATTCGTATATATGTACGCAAGAAACAGAAATTCTGTCTCCACAGCAAAACATTTACCCCAATCGCGCACATTTCTTATTATTATTTATAATAGGTTCAAGAATTTTTTCGTAACTTTGCACGTGTTTTTGCATTTTTACAGCACCTCAGCTGAAAATCTGCACGACACAACTCAACGCAAAACAAGAAACAATTATAACAATAACACATTTAATCAACAGATTTCCAAATGAGTAAACAACAGGAAAACATCAAGAAGCTTGTTGAGAAGCGCGCCATTGCCCGCCTTGGCGGTGGCGAAAAGGCTATCGAGAAGCAACATGCGAAAGGTAAGCTCACCGCTCGCGAGAGAATTGAATTACTGCTCGACGAAGGCAGTTTCGAAGAAATGGATATGTTTAAGCTCCACCGCTGCACCAACTTCGGCATGGAGAAGAAGCAGTTCCTTGGCGATGGCGTCGTAACCGGTAGCGGTACTATCGACGGCCGTCTCGTTTATGTATTTGCCCAGGACTTTACCGTAAACGCAGGTTCTTTGTCTGAGACCATGTCTGAGAAAATCTGCAAGGTTATGGACGAGTCAATGAAGATGGGCGTGCCTTGCATCGGCCTGAACGACTCGGGTGGCGCTCGTATTCAGGAAGGCGTTAACGCTCTCGCCGGCTATGCCAATATCTTCCAGCGCAATATCGAGGCATCTGGTGTTGTTCCACAGATTTCTGCAATCTGCGGTCCTTGCGCCGGCGGTGCAGTATATTCTCCAGCTATCACCGACTTTATCTTCATGCTCGAAAACGTGAGCTACATGTTCCTCACCGGCCCTGCAGTTGTTAAGAGCGTGACTGGCGAAGATGTAACTCAGGAGGCCCTCGGTGGTGCTTCGGTTCACTCAACTAAGAGTGGTGTCGCACACTTCACCTGCGCTACTGAAGACGAGCTCGCACAGAAGATCCGCGCCCTCATCTCGTTCATCCCTCAAAACAACATGGAGACCACTCCACGCGTAGAGTGCAACGACCCAATCGACCGCGCAGAAGAAGCCCTCAACGACATCCTGCCAGATGATCCTAACAAGGCTTACAACATGTACGACATTATCGGCGCAATCATCGACAACGGCGAGTTCCTCGAGGTTCACAAGAACTTTGCCAAGAACATCATCGTTGGTTTTGCCCGCTTCAACGGCCAGAGCGTCGGTATCGTTGCCAACCAGCCTAAGGTCTATGCCGGCGTGCTCGACTGCAACGCCAGCCGCAAGGCAGCCCGCTTCGTGCGCTTCTGCGACTCATTCAACATCCCAATCGTCAGCCTCGTTGACGTACCAGGCTTCCTCCCTGGCACCGGTCAGGAGTACAATGCCGTTATCGACCACGGCGCAAAGCTCCTCTTCGCTTACGGCGAGGCCACAGTGCCAAAGGTAACCATCACTCTCCGCAAGAGCTATGGCGGCTCTCACATCGTAATGGGTTCTAAGCAGCTCAAGACCGACATCAACTACGCTTGGCCTAACACCGAGATCGCCGTTATGGGTTCTAAGGGCGCCGTTGCAGTGCTCTACGCCAAGGCTGCCAAGGAAGCCGAAGATCCAAAGGCATTCCTCGCCGAGAAGGAGGCAGAATACCAGGAGCTCTTCAACAATCCATACCAGGCTGCCAAGTATGGCTATATCGACGACGTAATCGAGCCTAAGAACACCCGCTTCCGCATCTGCCGCGCCCTCGCTGTTCTCCAGAACAAGCGCCAGACACGCCCTGCTAAGAAGCACGGTAATATCCCATTGTAAAAAACTGTTTCTCACAGTAAATATAAGACAATAAAATATGAAGACTAATAAAATAGTCATCCTCATCGCACTGCTGATGCTCTTCTGCATAGGAGCATCAGCAGATGGTGCGAAGAGTTTTCGTCTGAGCGAGATCTCTCTTGGCGACTCTGCCAAGGGTGAATGCCCATGGATTGAAATCCAGAATACCTCTTGGGGCACACAAAACCTCGGAGGATTCTACATCACCAACAATCCAAAGGTGCTCGACAAAACTCTATCTGCACCTAAGCGTATTGAACTCATGCATCTTATTCCGACTGGCAATCCGCTGACCAAGGTCACTCCTCAAAACAGCATTATCCTTTATGCTGACGGACAGGACAATCTCGGCCTGCAGCACCTCAACTTCAGCCTCAAGCCTGGCGATTTTGTTGCCATCTACAGCGGCAATGGTATCGATAGCATCGACGCAATCCAGATTCCTGCCGACCTCGCTGCGGGCAAATCATTTGCCATTGATTCCACATTCAGCAAGTGGAGCATCTGCGACCAGCCCACTCCAAGCCAGGTCAACAACTTCCGCGTTGCCAAGGTCAACAACAAACTTGGAGAGTTTAAGGACAAAGACCCATACGGCTTTGCTATGGCCATCATGGCTATGGGCGTGGTATTCAGCTGCCTCGCATTGCTCTATATCTTCTTCTCGCTATTTGGCTTTGTCTTCCGCAAAATCAACAGCAAGCCACAGACTTCTACCGTCGTCACTGCAGCCGCACCTAAAAAGACCAGCACTGCCGGCGAAGCTGAAGTGGCCGCCATCATGGCAGTCACCGAAGCCACTTCTGGCACCGGCGACGAAAATCTTGACGTCGCACTCATCGCACTTGCCATTGAGGCCGAACTCGCACACGACGAAGAAAGCGGTATTATCACTATCAAACCTACCCAATCACCTTGGGCCTGCAAGTCAGAGCAAATTGCGTCAGGCATGCTGCACTGATTCTCTACATTATTATTTATTTATAACATAACACATTTACTAAAATGAAAGAATACAAATACATCATCAACGGCAATGAATATTCCGTAAACATCGAGACTATCGAAGGCAATCAGGCCAATGTTACTGTAAACGGCAAAGCATACGAAGTTGAAATCGTAGGCAAAGAGCCTAAGAAGGTTAAGCCAGTGGCTGCTCCACCACCTGCTGCCGCTCCAGCTCCAGCTGCAAAGCCTGCTGCCGCTCCAGCTCCAGCCGCTGCTCCTGCTGCCGCTCCAGCTGCTGCAGGTGCAGGTGAGGCATTCAAGGCTCCACTCCCAGGCACAATCAACGACATCAAGGCCACCGTTGGCCAGCAGGTTGCTGTCGGCGACGTAGTGCTCATCCTCGAAGCCATGAAGATGGAGAACGAAATCACTGCTGAAAAGGCTGGTACCATCACCGCTATCTGCGTAAACAAGGGCGACACTGTGATGGAAGGCACCACAATGTTTACTATCGCATAACAAAAACATTTACGGCACAACCGGGCAAGCAAATCCTTGCACACCGCACAGACACTCGACAATGCCTGGCGCTATTAAGGCCTTGCAAAACCCTAATGCCAAAAACAAATAACGATGTTTGAATTTATCGGACAAAAACTGAGTGATTTTATCACCTACACAGGCTTTGCCTGCGGTGAGTGGCAGAATTACGTCATGATTTTAGTCGGCATTTTCTTTATCTGGCTTGCTATCAAAAAAGATTTCGAGCCACTGTTGCTCATCCCCATCGGATTCGGTATCATATTGGGCAACATCCCATTCAAAGACGCAGGTCTCGAGATTGGCCTCTATGAAGACAATGCCGTTTTGAACTTTTTCTATTCCGGAGTAAAGGAAGGCTGGTATCCCCCGCTCGTATTCCTGGGCATTGGAGCGATGACCGACTTCACCGCTTTGCTGTCAAACCCCAAGCTTCTGCTTGTGGGCGGCGCTGCGCAGTTCGGCATCTTTGGCGCATACATGATTGCGCTGCTTCTGGGCTTTGAGCCAAATCAGGCAGCAGGTATCGCTATCATCGGTGGCGCCGACGGTCCTACCGCAATCTTCCTGTCATCTAAACTCTCCCCTAACCTGATGGGCGCTATCGCTGTGTGTGCTTATTCATACATGGCCCTGGTGCCAGTAATCCAGCCATTCTTCATGAAGTTGCTTACCACCAAAAACGAGCGCCTCATCCGCATGAAGCCAGGTCGTCAGGTAAGCCAGACAGAGCGCATCGTATTCCCTATCATCGGTTTGCTGATGACAGCGCTCATCATCCCATCTGGTCTGCCACTGCTCGGTATGCTCTTCTTCGGCAATCTCCTCAAGGAATCTACCAAGACCACCCGTCTGGCCAAGACCGCAGGCTCGGCACTCAACGACATCGTCGTAATGCTGCTCGGTCTCACCGTGGGTTGCTCTACCCAGGCAAGCGAGTTCCTCACTGGCGACACAATCAAGATCTTCGCACTTGGCGCATTCGCATTCGTAATCGCCACCTGCTCGGGCATCCTGTTTGTCAAGCTGATGAACGTATTCCTGCCTAAGGACAAGAAGCTCAATCCGCTCATCGGTAATGCAGGTGTGAGCGCTGTGCCAATGGCCGCGCGCATCTCTCAGAACATGGGCCTCCAGTATGACAAGCACAACTACCTGCTCATGCACGCTATGGGTCCAAACGTGGCCGGCGTAATTGGCTCTGCCATCGCAGCAGGCGCACTGCTCGGATTCCTCAACTAACAGAAGATTACATCCCTACATCATAAATCGCAGTAAATCTCACGCAGATTTGCTGCGATTTGTTTTTTAATTCGTATCTTTGCCTATGAAAAATCAAAAACTGCCAATTATGAAGACATACCTCGTTACAGGCGCAGCCGGATTCATCGGCTCAAACTTCATCAAGTATATGCTCGCCAAGCATCAAGACATACGCATCGTCATACTCGACGCCCTGACCTAT
>JAZUHM010000040.1:0-3525 GCA_045641725.1 Bacteroidaceae bacterium
TCGTCACTGAGGAAGGTGGTGTCAACACGCGGATAGGTGGTGACGTGCTTCTCATAGAGGCTCTGGATAAGGTTGAGAGTCACGTCGGCAGAGTAGCCGAACTTCTTGTTGCAATCAACCTGCAGCGAGGTGAGGTCGTAGAGTCGCGGCGGGGCTTCCTTGCCGCGCTTGGTGGCCACGGATGTCACCGTAAAAGGCTGGCCGGTAATCTGTTGGAGCGCCTGCTGGGCCTCCTCCTCGTTCTGGTATTTGCCCTTCTGGGCGGTGAAAAGAGTGTCGCGATAGACTGTGGCCAGCACCCAATAAGGCTCCGGCACGAAATTCTCTATCTCGCGCTGACGCTTGACAATCAAGGCCAGGGTCGGAGTCTGCACGCGGCCCACCGAGAGGGGCGGCGCCTTCATCTCGCGGCGGCCGTATTTGAGCGTGTAGAGTCGTGTGGCGTTCATGCCGAGCACCCAGTCGCCGATGGCGCGGCAAAGGCCCGCCTCGTAGAGCGAGTCTCGGTTGCTGGCGTCCTCGAGGTTCTGAAATCCCTCACGGATGGCCTCTTCGGTCAGCGAAGATATCCACAATCGCTTGACAGGACAGGTGATAGCGGCCTTTTGCATCACCCATCGCTGAATCAATTCGCCCTCCTGGCCGGCATCGCCGCAATTGATGATATACTCGGCCTGCTTCATGAGGCGCTCGATAATCTTAAACTGCTTCTGTACACCGGTGTCGTTCTTGAGCCTGATGGCAAAGGGGCGCGGCAGCATGGGCAGTTGCGACAGGCTCCACGACTTCCACTGGGGGTAGTAATCTTCGGGATATTTCAACTCGCAGAGATGGCCAAAAGTCCATGTGACCTGGTAGCCGTTGCCCTCAAGGTAGCCCTCGTGGCTACTGACGGCACCGAGCACTCGCGCAATATCGCGGGCCACCGATGGTTTCTCTGCAATGCAAACTATCATAAGCTTAAAATATTTAGATTGGTATAGTTGCCTACACCTCAAGATTATACTGTAATTTTTCTCTATCAAAACGGATGCCCTCGCCTTCAAAGAGGAAGTCTATCCTACCCTCTTGGGCCAGCAGGGCGGGCTCGCCTTCCACAAAATCGCCGCCATTGAGTATCCAGAGGCGCTGAGAGACCTGCAGCGACAGTTCGATATCGTGGATTGAGAGCAGCACCGACTTGCCCGACTCACGCGCCACCCGACTCAGCAATCTAAGCACGCTAACCTTGCTTGGGAAGTCAAGGAATGCCACTGGCTCATCGAGGAGAATGACATCGGTGTTCTGCGCCAAGGCTTTGGCAATCAGCAACTTCTGCTTCTCGCCATCGCTCAGCGAACCGATGCGGCGCTCAGCAAAATCCGACATGCCGACCATGGCTATCGACTCTGCCACAATGCGCTTGTCGTCGGCCGTGAGACCGCCCCAGTAACTCGTGTAGGGCATGCGGCCCATGGCCACCAGTTCGCGGGCGGTGAGGTTCTGTTCGGCGATCTCGTCGGTCAGCACCACAGCCACCGTGCGCGACAGTTCCTTCTGGCTAAACTCTCTCAGCCTGCGGCCATTGAGCAAAATCTCACCCTCAAGGGCGGGCTGCAAACCGGCCATCGTGCGCAGCAAGGTGCTCTTGCCTGCGCCATTGACGCCAATAAGGCACGTCAGTTCGCCACGGCGCAATCCGGCACACAGTCCACGCGCCAGGCACTTGGTCTGACTACCACGCTTATAGCCCGTCGAGAGCTGCGAAATGCTATATGTAAATTCAAAAGTCTCCATTTTACGCTTGCAAAGTTAATGTTTTTATTTGTTTTTGCAAAACCGTTGCCAAAAGAAATGCTCTACAAATGCCGCCGAATCCCAAAATTGCGCCGGCCACGACCTTGGCCCCACGATTACCTTCCAACGCATTTCCATCGCAGCAAATTATTCAAAAAACCACGGTTTCATCGAGGAATTTCACCTATTTTAACCCACAAAAACACAAGCCTGCAAACAGCATTGCAGCACACAAACTGTTCTACGCCGATGCTACATCAATTTATAGCCAGGCGCAGCAAAATTGCTCCGACAAAATTTTAAGTCACCCGTGGGTGACAAATGTGTCACCCGTGGATGACATTACGGTCACCCACGGGTGACTTAAATGTCATCCACGGGTGACTTAAAACAACTGCGCACTAAAATACCGCAATATGCCGCCCCGCAGATTCTATTGGGCCACCAGAAATCCACAGCCCGCAACTTTGGTCTGCGGCAAGGCTTCTCCCCTGCCCACCACAAATGAATATTATTTGAAAAGACTGAAAATTCATTCGCTCTATATGCATTTTCGCACACCTTATTATAATAAAACATTATTTTAATATGCTAAATGGTGGGTTATTAAAAAAAATAGTTTATCTTTGTGCGCTGTAATCGAGAACAACATTTTTATTTAAACTCATAACAACAATAATGGAAAACAAAAAACTTTTTTCTGATTTCGCTCCCGTTAGCAAGCAGGAATGGATCGACAAGATCACAGTTGACCTGAAGGGCGCGGATTTCAACAAGAAAATGGTATGGCGTACCAACGAAGGTTTTAATGTTCAGCCTTTCTATCAGCAGGCTGACGTAAAGGACCTTGCCACAATGAACGCCCTGCCTGGTGAATTCCCTTATGTTCGTGGCAACAAGGCAGACAACAACTCTTGGTATGTTCGCCAGAACATCGTTTGCGAATGCCCTAAGGCTGCCAACGAAAAGGCACAAGACGTCCTCAACAAGGGTGTAGATTCACTCGGTTTCACTATCCCAGCTGACAAAATCAGCGCAGAGTACATTGAGACCTTGCTCGACGGTATCTACGCCGACTGCATCGAGCTCAACTTCACCACATGCCAGGGCCACACCCTCGAGCTGGCCAAGGTGCTCGCAGCATACTTCGACAAGAAGGGCTATGCCAAGGAAAGCATCAAGGGCTCTATCAGCTTCGACCCAATCGAGAAGATGATTGCCAAGGGCAAGGACACCACCGCCCTCATAGCTCAGGCCAAGGACATGGTAGAAGCTCTCGCCGCTTATCCTAACTTCTGCGCAATCGCAGTCAACGCCCTCACCCTGACCAACAGCGGCGCATACAGCTATCAGGACCTCGGCTATGCTTTGGCTTGGGGTAATGAGTACATGCAGCAGCTCGTTGACGCAGGCGTGGCTCCTGAGGTTGCCGCCCAGAACATCAAGTTCAACATGGGTATCAACGGCGTTTATTTCATGGAAATCGCCAAATTCCGCGCTGCCCGCATGCTCTGGTCGCAGATTGTAAGCCAGTACACTCCTTGCACCAAGAGCGCCATCATGCACGTTTGCGCTACCACAACCACATACAACCTCACCGTATTTGACAGCTATGTAAACATGCTCCGCACTCAGACCGAGACCATGTCTGCTGCCCTCGCAGGTGTTGAGAGTATCGTAGTTACTCCATTTGACGAGACATTTGAGACTCCTACCGATTTTGCAGAGCGCATCGCCCGCAACCAGCAG
>JAZUHM010000041.1:0-4355 GCA_045641725.1 Bacteroidaceae bacterium
CTCCGGGCGATGGGCGTCGATATCCACGCTATAAACCTGGGCATACTCGCCAGGATAGAGCATATCGTTGGTGTCGCCCATCAAGACTGAGCTGTAGAGCACATGCGTATTGTCGAGCCAGCCCTGCAGGGTCTCGGCGGCCGAATTGGTGGTCAGGCGCTTGGGCTTGCCACCCTCGGGCGAGATAATATACACGTCCATGCCGCCACTGCGTTCCGAGTTAAAGGCAATCCACTTGCCGTCGGGCGAAAATCTGGGGAAACCGTCGTAGGCGGAGTTGGTGGTCAGGCGCTTGGCCTCGCCGCCGGCCACTCCCACAAGGTAGAGATCGCCCTTGTATTCAAACACTATGGTCTTGCCGTCAGGCGAAATGCTGCTGGCGCGCAACCATTTGATTTCCTGCTGCGCCCATGTGGCAATGCCGCAAAGGCAAGCCAGGACCAGAAATGCTATTTTCTTCATATCGTTTTGTATTTTTGTATTTCTGTCACTACAATATTTTATCACTCCACAATATCTTTTTTCTTGACAACGGCGCGCATTGGCATACCGATGTATTTAGCTTTATAAGAAATGTTGCTGGTAAATTGCATTATGATTGCATCATCATCGCCAACGGAGGTTGTAGTCCAGTAATAAGGCACAGATTTATCCGTAGGTTTCGTACCATCGATGCAACCTCCGCATGGGAAGATTATCTTATTGCCATTCATTTTGCTGGTAAACTCCACACATCTAATTCCGTTTACAGTGACTATCTTGTTTGTGCAATTTGTATATAGCTCATTTGCTTGATTTCCTGTTGGCAAATTCCACTTTCCTCCCCAGCGATACAATACTGCCAGAGGCGATTTATCTACGGGCAGGTCTCCAGAGAAAATAGTTACTCCCGGCAGGTAACTATTCTTAGTGAACTCAAATTTATTGAAGAGTCCACTAACTTTATAGGAAATTAAGATATTCTCGCCCCATGCAAAGTAATCGCCCACTTGCTCAGGGGTTGTTGCTCCAAGATTGCATGTGGCCCAAAGGGTGCCGGAAGGCAAGCCAAGGTCCACATACTCATGATCATTGTGATAGTTTGTCTTGCCATTGATTATATTATTATAAACAGTCACAACGTCGGTAACATTGACCGAACCATCCTGATTTACATCGGCATTTTGCAGACTTTTGTAGTAAGTTTGCAGATTCTGGTCTTCATTGAAATAGAAATCGCGGTTACCGATGTAGTATTCAATGGATTTCTGTGCTTTTGCCAGGTCTTGCTCCGTCTTCTCAACATCTTCAGGACAATAAACACGCGAGAAACGCTTGCGCGCCTCTGCGGCTATCTCGGTAGAATTGGTAAAAACGACGGGATTATAGTAGTCATATAGAGAGGAAAATATATCATTAAAACTCATAGACCAGTTAGTCAACACATAAGGCTCAAACTCGCAATAGACACTTTTCAAGCCACATTCGCTTCCAAATAAATTTTTTCCGAGTTTTGCTAAAGTGCTTGGCAAAGTGATATGTTCCAAACTTTTGCAATCCCAAAACGCACCATCCTCAATAGTGTGTACATTGGAACCAATACGAACGCGGGACAAACTACGACAATGCATAAAAGCTTCCTCGCCAATAACCTGCACGCCTTCACCGACGTTAACTACCGCAAGATTTTCACAGTATTCAAATGCGTTGTTTCCAATACCTTTTACTGTCGTAGGAATAGTAACTTTATATACATAATTCTGGTTAAAAAAAGCATTGTCGGCAATTGCCTCAACGGTATAGGTTTGTCCATTGTATTGGATAGTATTAGGAATAGCATGAGTCGCATCTCCTTGAGGATTTGGACTTTGACACTTCACAAGTGTTGCATAATTCTTACCGTTGGTAGTGTAGCAATCATAAATATACTGTAAATAATACTGATCATAAGTATCTACAGCTATATAATATTGATTGGTATATTCTTTGACTTTGCCCATATATTTATAAGTATCCGCCTGGATTGATGCGCAAAGGAAGATTAGCAGTGCGATTGCGACGATTCTGCGAGTCGTGGTGTTGATTGTTTTCATAAATGTATTGTTTTAATGGATTTGTTAGTCTTGTTGATTTCTCTGGCGCTTCCAGCGGTTGTGGCTCCAGAGCCAGCGGGCAGGATCCTTGCGGATATCTTCCTCCAGGTGCTTCATAAAGAGGCGGGTCAGTTCGTGCTCTTCAAACTGATTGACATCCTCGGTAAATTTCTCGAGTTCCATGCGATAGTATCCGCGCTTGACTCTGCGCATCGCGCCGTAGTAGATGGCGGCATCGACCTTCTTGGCAATGCGCTCGGTGCCAGTAAACACGGGGGTGTCCTGATTCAGAAAATCTACCCACAGATGGATGTTTTCCCTCTTCGGGCCCTGGTCGGCCACGAATCCTACCATCACGCGCGCCCCGCTTTTCTTGATGCCTATGATGCGGCGCAGAGATTCCTTCTTGTTGATATTCTCTCCGCCGTAATGATTGCGGATGCGATAGAAGAGGCGGTCCATGGCCTCGTTGTGGAGTTTGCTATACAGCTGCGCAGTAGAAGTGCCCTCGGGCATCCACCACGCCACCGAGGCTATATATTCCCAATTGCAGAAATGACCCAGATATAGAAACACCAGTTGCTTTTTCTTAAAAGTCTCGGCCAGGGCTTCTACGTTTTCGAATACCATGCGCTTCTTCATTTCTTCCTGACTGATGGTGAGCGATTTGATATTCTCAAACAGATAGTCGCAGAAGAAACGGTAGAACTTGCGCTCTATCTTGAGAATCTCATCTATCGGCTTCTCAGGGAAACTGCGTGTGAGGTTTTTTCTCACCACCTTGCGACGATAGCGGATAACGTAGTACACAAGCGGATAGAGCAGGTCGGAAAAGAAATATAGCACGCCAAACGGCAGGCGTGACATGGGATATACTAATGCAAAAAGGAATTTATCCATTTTTAAGTCAAATATTTGATTTTCTTGATTTATATTTAAACGTGAATTTTCGGTCCTTGTATCGTTTTGGAGTCATCGACATAAAATTTTCGAAAATTTACGTGATATTTGCGATAATTTACGTTAGCATAAGCGTAAAACTACTATACTTTTTCTTATTGCCTTTACATCTATTCCTGGTCAACAAAATACTGGTTCACGGCTTCCACTACGCTGGCGGGGGTGATGCCGTTCATACAGCGGCAGTCGCCCAGGTAGCAGGGCTTATTGCCAAACACCGAGCATGGGCGGCAGGGCAAATCGAGCTGCACCACCCTGCTGTCGGCGGTCTGCATGCCACAGAATCCGGCCAACGGATGAGTGGCTCCCCATATCGACACGGTCGGAGTGCCGGCCAGCGCACTGAGGTGCATGTTGGCCGAATCCATGGTGACCATCACATTCATATTGGTCATCAACCGCAACTCGCCCAGCAGATTGCTCTTGCCTATGACCGACACCACATTGTCGTGGGTCGCAGCCATGGTCTCGCACCACGCCTTCTCCTCGGCACCACTGCCAAAGAGGAACACTTTTACGCGTTTTTGCGCCGCGAGCAACTTGACCACCTCGGCCATCAATGTCAGCGGATACACCTTGCCTGCGTGAGCCGCAAACGGAGCTATGCCCACCCAGTTGCAGTCGCCCTTGTCGCCCGTAAAAGGCTGTAGGTCAGCTATATCGGCCGGTTCTTCGCCGTAGATGTGGTAAGGCTGCAATTCTACGGGATAGCCCAGTGCAGCCAGCACATCGGCATAGCGCTCTGGCGACGGCTTGAGCTGCCTGAGCACCTTGCCACTGCGGCGAGTGAGCTGCTTGCGCTCCTTGCGACCCTTGTCTATCACGGCCACATTGAGGCCTTTGCGCCTCAGGAAAAAGCGCACCACCTTGGTGCGGAGCACATCGTGCATGTCAGCCACAGAGTCATAGCCCTCCGCCGCCAGCTCGTCGGCCAACCGCTTGAGGCCAAGCAATCCCTTGTAGGCCTTGAGGTCAACGCCCCTGAACTTCACATTCTCAGGCATGCCCTCGAGCAGTGCGCCCACAAAGGGGCGGCTCACAAACGTAATCTCGTGTTCCGGATATAAATCAGCAAACGACTTAATCACCGACATGGCCATCACCACATCGCCCAAAGCCGAAAATCGTATTGCCAGAATTTTTGCCATATTACCTTATTATATTATTATGGCGCCAAAGTTACACATTTTTTCCCATCTGAGCAAAACCACACCACCCCTTTTTGCAATCCGCCCCATTCTACCGCCTTCCCAGGCGAGAAATCGCACATTTTTGCACCCTTCCCCACCACCCGCGCCGCCACCCCCCTCCACATTGCGACAC
>JAZUHM010000042.1:0-3127 GCA_045641725.1 Bacteroidaceae bacterium
ATGTGGGGCGCGTTTTGCTATCGCGAGATTGCAATATGTGGTGATGGGGTGGATTTTTGGTGGTAAATGAAGGGACTGTGAATATTTTTTCAGTAAAAAATTTGGTTTGGATTGTGAAAAGTACTACTTTTGCACTCGAAAACAAAGACATGATCGCGGAGTGGAGCAGTTGGTAGCTCGCCAGGCTCATAACCTGGAGGTCGCATGTTCGAGTCTTGCCTCCGCAACTAATCAAAAGTCCCGAATGCAACAGCATACGGGGCTTTTTGGTTTTTGACAGCCCTGTGGCAAACGGGGCGGCAGAGAATTATTAATACAACATTCTATATAACTATGGATTGGTTTTTAAATTTATTTACTAACACCGGGGGCATAGGTCACATCGTGTTGATCTATGGTCTTGTGATTGCCTTGGGCTTTAAGTTGGGCAAGATTAAGTTTGGCGCTGTGTCGCTGGGCTCGACTTTTGTGCTGTTCCTTGGCATTCTGGCCGGCCATGTATATCACTGGCTTGGTCTCGACACCGAATATGGCTATGCCGCACCTCCAGCAGTGCTGAATTTTGTGCAGGATTTTGGCCTGATTCTGTTTGTGTATTGCATTGGTCTGCAGGTGGGCCCGGGCTTCTTCTCTTCATTCAAGAAGGGCGGCATCTCGCTCAACCTGTATTCTATTCTGGCCATACTGCTCAACATCGGCGTGATGTTCGGCCTTTATTTCCTGTTCTTCGACACGAGCGACCTCAAGAATCTGCCAATGATGGTGGGTGTGCTCTGTGGTGCGGTAACCAACACCCCTGGTCTGGGTGCCGCCAATGAGACACTGCAAGATGTTGCCTCGCACAATACAGACCTGGCCACAGCGATGGACGGCTCCGAGATTGCGTCGGCCTACGCCTGCGCCTATCCGCTGGCCGTGCTGGGCATGATTGGCGCGGTCATCCTGCTGCGCTACCTGCTCAAGATTAAGCTCGACAGGGAGCAGGAGCAGATTCGCAAGGAGGTTGAGGACAATCCTCACGCCAAGCCTCATCGCATGACGCTGCGACTGATGAACAAGGCGCTCGACGGCATGACCCTGCGCAAGGTGAGCGACTTTATGGGCCGCAACTTTGTGTGCTCGCGCATGGAACGCAACGGCGAGATAATCACTCCTCAGGGCGACACCGTGATGCAGAGCAACGATTTGCTTAATGTGGTTTGCGCCGAAGACGATTCCGAGGCCGTAGTTGCCTTTATCGGTCCGCAGGAAGAGAAGGACTGGATGGATGCCGACACTGGTGTGGCCATTGTGTCGAAGCGCGTGGTCGTTACCCGCAACGAGGTTGAAGGCAAGACCTTTGGTCAGATGCATTTCAGCAGCCTCTATGGCGTCAATGTGACCCGTATCACCCGTTCGGGCATGGACCTTTTTGCAGACCGCAATATCCACCTGCAGATTGGCGACCGACTCCTGATGGTAGGCCCCGAAGACAGCGTGAATCGTGCCGCCAACGCCGTTGGCAACTCGGTAAAGAACCTCCGCCACCCGAATATCGGCCCTATCTTCATAGGTATTATTCTTGGCGTGCTGCTAGGCAGTATTCCATTCATGATTAACGGCATTCCTAACCCGATTAAACTCGGTATTGCCGGCGGTCCGCTGATTATTGCCATCCTTGTTGGCGCTAAGGGCTACAAGCTCCACATCGCGTCGTACACCACCACCAGCGTTAACCTCTTTGTGCGTGAGCTGGGTCTGAGCCTCTTTTTGGCCAGCGTGGGCATCAAGGCCGGTTCTAACTTCTGGGAAACGCTGAGTCAGGGAGATGGTATCAAATATGTGTGGGTAGGTTTCCTGATTACCGTGATACCTATCTTTGTGGTGGGCATCCTTTCGCGTATCAAGCTCAAACTTAACTATTATCGCATGATGGGCTTTATTGCCGGCACATATACCGACCCTCCTCTGCTGGGCTTTGCCAATCAGCAGGCCGGCAACGACGCCCCAGCCGTAGGCTATTCCACTGTTTACCCGCTGTCGATGTTCCTGCGCATTCTTACGGCCCAGCTGATCATACTGCTGTTCTGTAGTTAGGCCCGCAGCATAATAATAAATGTAGAAAAATCAGGTTGCACCAACGCAAAGTTGCCGCAACCTGATTTTTTTTGCGCCCACGTGCCACCCCGCCCCGACAATATCGCATTTTACCTTGGCAATATCGCATGCTGACGTTGCAATATCGCATTTCACCTTGGCAATATCGCATGCTGACGTTGCAATATCGCATGCCGAGATGGCAATATTGCACAAAGATGCGGCAATGTGCAGAAAAAGCGCCAACTTTTTGAAGAATTGTGATGCCATGTCGCTGTAAATGCTTAATTTTGCACAGCAAAACACAAGTGTGCAAAGCCGCGGCGCCAAAAGGCCGAGTCTGCGCACAGCAAGATGAAACAGAATTTCTATGTCAACTACCAAAACTAAAAGCCTCCTGATTGATGTGGCCCGCAAGTTGTTTGCACAGAAGGGCCTTAACGGCACAACCATGAATGATATCGCTACGGCCTCGGGCAAGGGCCGCCGTACGCTCTATTCGTACTTTGCTAACAAAGAGGAGGTCTATTCGGCCGTAATCCAGACGGAGATTGACCGCCTGTCGGAGAAGATGGACGAAGTGGCAGAGCGCGACATGGAACCCGAACTCAAGGTTACTACCCTGATTTACACGCACCTCGACATGATTCGCGAGGCTGTGGTGAGAAATGGCAACCTGCGTGCTGAGTTTTTCCGCAATATATGGATGGTGGAGAAGGTGCGCAAGGCGTTTGACCACGACGAGTTGGAGCTTTATCGCCGTGTGATTCAGGAGGGAGTCGAGAAGGGCCAGTTTCATGTGGAGAGCGTTGACCTCGTGGCCGACGTGATTCACTATTGCATCAAGGGCCTTGAGGTTCCTTATGTATATGGCCGCCTGGGCAACGGCATGACGCTCGATAGCAGCCGCCCCGTGGTGGTAAATATGGTAAAGCGCATGCTGGGCGTCAACACCCTCAAGCACTAATCCCTGCCCGCCCTCAGCCCGCCGGCTTTCCCAATCCCGCAGCTGGCTTTCCCAATCAGCCCGCCGGCTTTCCCAATCCCGCAG
>JAZUHM010000043.1:0-3699 GCA_045641725.1 Bacteroidaceae bacterium
GGATGTGTTTACAGCCGCAGAGAATATAGTGCTTGGACTTAATGAGCCGGGCAAGCTGGACAGAAAAGAAGTATCACGCAAGGTAAGAGCGATCAGTGAAAGGTACGGCTTTGACATCGACCCGGACAAAAAGATTTATCAAATGTCCGTATCGGAAAAGCAGACCGTAGAAATAATAAAGGTGCTTTACAGAGGGGCTGACATCCTAATCCTGGATGAGCCTACGGCTGTACTGACACCGCAGGAGACAAAGAAGCTTTTTGATGTGCTCAGGGCTATGAGAGCAGACGGCAAGTCGGTAATAATCATTACCCACAAGCTCAATGAGGTAATGGTATCTGCCTCACGCATAAAAATGTTTTACAAGGGCGACACGGTGGTTTATAATGCCGACGCCTTCCAGTTGAGCGAGGGCTCCATGCTCGACAATCTTCTCAAGGCCATGCCTGGCATGGAGCTTAAGCCTGGTGGCGTGATTGAGCATAATGGGCAGCGGGTGGAGGAACTGCTGGTCAATGGCAAGGACTTCTTTGCCGGCGACCCAAAGATTGCGCTCGAAAACCTGCCCGCTTATACTGTAAACCAAGTCAAGGTCTATCGCAAGGATGCGGATGATGCATTCCTCGTCAGGGACTCGCTTGAGAGGGACAGGCGCAAGAAACTCGTGGTGGACGTTAGGCTCAAGAAGGAGTACAACACCGGCTGGATGGCTAACGCCGAGGCCGCTCGCGGCACGAGCGACAAGTACCTGGCGCGCCTCTTTCTCATGCGCTTCACCGACCGCACCAAGCTCTACGCGTGGGGACAGGCGAACAATATCGGTGACCAAGTAGAAGCCAACAGTTCGGGAAACTGGTACGAATGGTATCGCCCTATAGGAACCTCACGCACTCGCAAGGGCGGCCTCACTTTTAATGCCGACCGCAAGGACAAAAGGTTTGAATATACGGGCAAGCTGAGCGCTTCACACACCGACATTCTGGAAGAAAACATGACTTCTACCACCAATTTCTTCAATTCGGGCGACACCTACGGACGCTCAAGCAGCCAATACAAAAATCACGAGGTCAGCCTCAATTTCAACAACTCTATCAAGTTTCAGCAAAAGGCCAACAACAAATTCTATGAGGCACAGGGCTTCTATCTGCGCAGCGACTTGCTTAATCTCAGCTACGAACGCCGCCGCAACAACTCGCTCTTGCGCAGCCTTACCTTCAACGACGACCCTAAGGACAGCTATCGCGGAGCCTCGCTCGACAGCCTCTTCTCACCCCTCGGCAGCAAGCGCCTCATGCAGATGCTTATCTCGCAGATGAGGCAGGAGAGCTCGCGCACCTCCACCAATCTCAGGCTTTATCACAACACCTACTTCTCCGGCATCTCGCCAATATTTGGAATGCTCTACGACATCACCATCTGGGGCGACTACACAAAAACTGACCGCGACACCTACTCGCTCTACAACCTCCTGCAGCCGCAATCGCCCAAGCCCCATACGCAGCAGCACCGCTTTGAGCCTGCGTCCAACATCAATTATAATTTCAACGGCAGGCTGAAATACATGATTTGGAAGGTTATTCCCAACGTCAGCGTCAACCTTTATTATACATATGAGCAGCATTATACCGACGACAAGCTCAGCATCTACCATCTCGACAGCATAGATGGCTGGAGCGAGGCCAATCACTCAATGTTTGACCTCCCCTCTAACCGCGAGGCGCTGTTCCAAACTCTTGACCTCAACAATTCTCACAACGCCATGCAGCTCCATCGCAATCAGCACATCATGATTCAGGCACAGGGCTTCGGAGGTTTTTATTTCGAACTGCCCATCAACATTCTCAACGCCTCGCTCCGCGACTATCGCCCACTCCAGCGCCAGCGCGTCACCGACAATCACACATTCCTCGATCCAAAGGTCGGATATCAGATTTGGAAAACGATAAACGGCAGGAATGTTATGAGAGCCTGGTCATATTCCACCTCGCATATCGCACCGCCAATTATGAATATGCTCAACATTACCGACACCTCCAACCCTCTCGTCGTCAACCTCGGCAATCCAAACCTCAAGAGCACGCAAGACCATCATATTGAGTTCAACAATTCAATCTCCGACAAGCGCCACACAATCACCTACGACCTGAGTTGGTTCCTCCACGAGCACATGATCGCCACCGCTCGTCTTTTTAATCCAACCACAGGTGTAAGCACTTTCCAACCACGCAATATCGAAGGCAACTGGGAGTCGTATGCCCGTTTTAACTACGAGAGCGACGTGGACAAGAAGGCCGTCTGGCGCCTTGGCACCAACACCAGTCTCAGTTATCTCAATAACTCTGACTACGCCTCCATGTCTAATAAGGTAGAGCGCTCATCTGTACAGACTTTCACCCTCAACGAGCGCCTCAAGGCTACTTACAACCACAAGAAGACCCGCCTTGAACTCGCGGCTTCGGCAAACTGGCGCAACCTCAACAGCAAGCGCGAGGACTTCAACAAGGTCAACGCGTGGGACTTCAACTATAGCGCACAAATCAACACCGAGCTCCCGCTTGGACTGCAGGTAGAATCTGATTTTAATGTGCAGCAACGCACCGGCTACGCCGACCGCAACATGAACGACGTGCGGTTCGTGTGGAACGCCACCCTCACCCGCTCATTCCTCCGCGGCAAGGCGCTCACCCTCAAGCTCCAATGCTTTGACATCCTCAACTCACTCCAAAGCACCCGCAACGAAATCAACGCCCAGGGCCGCACCGAGACATGGTACAACGTGCAGCCACGCTACCTCCTGCTGCGCGCAATCTACAAGCTCAACGGCTTCAAGAAGAAAAAGACTAACAGCAATTAACAACAAACTGTTTCCCATTTTTACATCACATTGAATTTCGCCCCTCGCATCCACTCATGCCTGCGAGGGGTTTTGTTGTGCAGGCTCAGGCAGTTGCGTAGCAAGCTTGCACTCAAGCCCATAATATTTGGTTAGAAATAACTATTGCATATATAATAAGGTGTTCGTAATTTTGCACCCAGATTAACACAAAAACACTCAAGTTATGACACAACAAAAGAACTTTACCTATCTCAAGTCAAAACCCCGCTACGAGATTCTCGACGGTTTGCGAGGCGTTGCTGCGCTGGGCGTGGTGATGTTCCACATGATGGAGCCCTACCCCGCGGCTATCTCACAATGGATTTTTCCTCACGGATTCCTGTCTGTAGATTTTTTCTTTGCCCTGAGCGGCTTTGTGCTGGCCTATGCCTACGACGACCGCTGGGACAAGATGACGATGTGGTCGTTCTTCAAGCGCCGCATCGTGCGCCTGCATCCTCTGGTGCTGCTGGGCGTGGTGTTCGGCCTTTGTCTGTTCTATTATTCGGGTAGCATTCCAGTCTTTGGCAATGTGGATTCCACCCCTTGGTGGTTGCTGTTGCTTGAGGGCTTGGCGCTATTCTTCATGATACCAATCTCGCCCAAGTATGACATACGCGGCTGGGGCGAACTGACGGGCATCAACGGCCCAATTTGGTCACTGATGTTTGAATATGTTGCAAACATCTTCTACGCCCTCTTTATACGCCGCATCGGCAAGGTTGTGTTGGCTGTGATTGTGGTACTTTGTGGTGTGCTGACGGCAGACCTGTGTCTCAATCTCAACATCTTTGGCAATCTTACCGACGACCGCTTCTTCTGTT
>JAZUHM010000044.1:0-7065 GCA_045641725.1 Bacteroidaceae bacterium
GTTCTGGATGGCGCGGCCCTTGGAGTTCTTTTGTCCCTCCGGCACCTCATAAACCTTAAGCCAGTAGCAGCGTCCCTTTTGTGTGAAGAAAAGCAGGGTGTCGTGCATGTTGGCACGATAAACCTTGTCGATAAAGTCTTCGTCGCGGGTAGAAGACAGTTTGCTGCCGATACCTCCGCGGCCCTGAGCGTGGAATTCGCTGAGCGGAGTGCGCTTGATGTAACCCAGATGGCTGGTGGTGATCATCATTGGGTCGTTGGCGAAGAAGTCTTCAGGATTAAAGTCGTCGGCTTCGCCTGGCTGGATAATTGTCTTGCGTGGTTCAGCCCAGTTTTCCTTGACTTCTATCAATTCGTCCTTGATTACCTTTTTGCAGAGCTCGTCGTCTGAGAGGATCTGCTCGTAGTACTGAATCTTCTTCTGCAGTTCGTTGTACTCATCGTGGAGAGCATCCTGCTGCAGGCCGGTGAGCTGGCGCAGACGCATCTCGACTACAAACTTAGCCTGCGGCTCGTCGAATCCGAATCTCGCCATCAAGCGCTGGATAGCCTCGGCGGGTTCCTTGGATGAGCGGATAATCTGGATTACCTCGTCGATATTGTCGCTGGCTACGATGAGCGCCTCCAAGAGGTGGGCGCGCTCCTGAGCCTTGCGCAAGTCGTATTGTGTGCGGCGAATCACCACGTCGTGGCGATGCTCGATAAAGTTAGAGATGCAGTCTTTAAGGGTGAGCAAACGCGGACGACCATGAACCAATGCAATATTGTTCACACTGAAACCGCACTGCAAGTCGGTCATCTTCAGGAGTTTATTGAGCACCACGTTGGCATTGGCGTCGCGCTTGATGTCTATCACGATGCGCATACCCTCGCGGCCGGTTTCGTCGTTGACATTGCTGATGCCCACGATCTTCTTCTCATTGCTGAGCATCGCAATCTTCTTGATAAGCTCGGCCTTATTGACGCCGTACGGAATCTCGGTGACAACGATGGCCTGGTGGCCGCCCTCGTCCTCGATTTCGTATTTAGCGCGCATCACTACGCGGCCGCGACCTGTGGAATAGGCATCCTTAACGCCCTGCAAACCGCAGATAAAACCGCCTGTAGGGAAGTCTGGGGCGGGAATATACTGCATCAGCTCATCCACTGTGATGTCGGGATTGTCAACATAAGCCACGCAGCCGTCGATCACCTCGCCCAGGTTGTGGGTAGGCACGTTGGTGGCCATACCTACTGCGATACCGGTAGCACCATTGACCAGGAAGTTAGGAATGCGGGTAGGCATTACGGTAGGCTCCTGCAGGGTATCGTCGAAGTTGTTGCGCATATCCACAGTCTCCTTGTCGAGGTCCTGCATCATAGCCTCGCCCACCTTGGTCAAGCGGGCCTCAGTATAACGCATGGCCGCTGCCGAGTCGCCATCGACGCTACCAAAGTTACCCTGGCCATCCACCAGCACCTGGCGCATGTTCCAGTCCTGCGCCATACGCACAAGGGCGCCATATACAGACGAGTCGCCGTGTGGATGATACTTACCGAGTACTTCACCCACGATACGGGCGCACTTCTTGTATGCCTTGTCGTGGGTATTGCCCAAACCGAGCATACCATAAAGGATGCGGCGGTGCACGGGCTTAAAGCCGTCCCTCACGTCAGGCAAGGCACGGGCCACAATCACCGACATAGAATAGTCAATGTAGCTGCTTCGCATCTCGCTGTTCAGATCTACCTTGATAATTCTGTCGCTTTCAAAAACATGATTTTCTTCCATTGTTGTTATATTATCAATACTTTAATTCCTTATAATATAATGTAATTAGCAATTACGGGTTCAAAGTTACGAAAAAACTCGCATATGCGCGCAAAAACAGGAGCAGAAAATCGTTGCCAAATCCAAAAATTAGGCATTTTTAGCACTTCTGAGGCGTTTTAGTGCATTTTTCGACCACCTGTCGGTGCGACTGCGCCACTCGCCCACAATCCGCCACAGCACCCACCAGCGCCACCACGCCATCATCCAATGTCGCTACGCCGCCACCCAATACCACCACGCCACCATCCAGACCAAATGCGCCAAAAACTCATTTTTCTGCGCACTAAAAACAGTGAAGTGCGCGCTAATTTCTGTTCACACCGCTGTGAACGTTTGTTCACAGCGGTGTGAACGATTGTTCACAGCGCTATGAACGATTGTTCACAGCGCTGTGAACAGAAATTAAAACGCACTTAGATTTTTTCGGCCCGCAATTAGCAAAAATTTGAGCGCACAAATCGCCCGCTGCAACTTCAGCAGATTAGTGCTTACCGCACCTCCCCACCTTCACTGAGCCGCCTCCTCCCCTGATTAGGGGTAAATCGCGTAACAAGCGATTTGGGGAGGAGCGTAGATGGCCGATTTAAGCAGTCGACACATGCGGCGCGCATCGGACACTAATAATTCAAAAAAAAATCTGCCACCCGGAAATCGGATGGCAGACAATATCTATAAGAATTCTGTTTTTAAAGTTTGTTTCCAGCCTTGGGGAAAATAATCTGCGGCTTGAAGGTCTTGGCCTCTTCGAGCGGCATCTGGGCATAGGCCATTATAATGACCACGTCGTCCACCTGCACCTTGCGCGCTGCGGCCCCGTTGAGGCAGATGCAGCCCGAACCGCGCTCGCCGGCTATGATATAAGTCTCAAAGCGCTCGCCATTGTTATTGTCAACTATATACACATGCTCACCTGCTATCATGCCGCAGGCGTCCATCAAGTCTTGGTCTATCGTGATGCTGCCAACATAATTGAGGTTGGCGTCGGTCACTGTGGCACAATGAATCTTGGATTTCAGTACTTCTACAATCATGTTGTCGAAATTCTATTTGTATCTAATATTGTCAATCAATCTTACAGGGCGCTGGCCGCAGAACACCGTGATGCAGCCCACCATCGAGTTGCTGTCAGCCCATGACCTAAGGCTCTTGAGGCTGTCGCCGTCCACGATTTCGTAATACTGCACCTCGAGGCCCTCTACCTTATTTATATTATCGATCACAAAGGCCTTGGTTTCCCTCAGCGAGTGGTCGTCTGCGTAGGCCTTGCTCTCAAACAGATACTTGGAGATATTGAGGGCAATCTCGCGCTCCTCTGGTGTGAGCAGGGCATTGCGGCTGCTCAAAGCCAAGCCGTCGGCCTCCCTCACGATTGGACAAGGGCAAATCTCCAGTCCCAGGCCCAAATCCTTAACCATAGCCTTGATCACTGCCACCTGCTGGAAGTCCTTCTCGCCAAAATAAGCCCTGTCGGGCTCCACGGCGTAGAAGAGCTTGCTCACAATCTGGCAAACGCCATTGAAGTGGCCCGGGCGGAATGCACCCTCCATCACCTCGTCGGTAGGCGGGTAGCTGAACGTGCGGGTGTCGGGCTCAGGATACATCTCCTCTACCGAAGGCGCAAACACCACGTCGGCACCCAGACTCTCCAGCAGCGCACAGTCGGCCTCCATCGTGCGGGGATAGTTCTTCAGGTCGGTCTTATCGCTAAACTGGGTGGGGTATACAAAATCACTCACCACAGTAAATCCATTCTCGCTTACACTGCGCCTTACGAGCGACGCATGGCCCTGGTGCAGCGCGCCCATCGTAGGCACAAGGCCCACAGTCTTGCCAGCCGCTCTGGCCTCGCTGAGCAAAGCGCTCAACGCCTGTTTTGTTTCTACAATCTGCATTGTCCTAAAATAGTACTTATTTCTATTCGACTTGCCGTCAGTATTTCAATTGACTTGCAAAATAACATAAATATTTTCACATATAAAAACTTTTGGCGCACAAATACGTCTTTTTCAACTAAAACTACCAACTTTAGACGCACTTCGCGCCCATTTTCCCAAAATAATCCGCTTGACTCGCGCAACAATTGCCACCTTAGTTGAGGCAGATTTATCTGCGCCTTAATAAACCGCCGGCCAAACGATGAACAAAACGGAAAAATACATACAAAACGCAATTTTCAACACGCAAAATTGTCCACTTTGCCCACAAAAGTGCTCCAAAACCGACCACAAACGCATTTTTTTACATACTTTAGGAAATATCTGCTTTCATATTTGCAAAAAATGTGCTATCTTTGCATAAATTATACATAATTTAGCGTAAAATGGGCAAGAAAATTCTGTTCGTATCTCAAGAAATCACACCTTTCGTACCTGAAACCTATATGTCGGTTTTGGGCAAAAAAATTCCACAACACATGCAGGAAAGCGGCTACGAAATCCGCAATTTCCACCCTAAGTGGGGCAATATCAATGAGCGCCGCAACCAATTGCACGAGGTAATCCGCCTCTCAGGCATGAACATTATCATCGACGACGCCGACCACCCATTGCTCATCAAGGTAGCGTCGCTCCCCGGCACTAAGAGTCAGGTGTATTTCATAGACAACGAAGATTTCTTCCTCAAGCGCCTCGCAGCCTGCGACAAAGACGGCATGGAATACAACGACAACTACGAGCGCGCCGTGTTCTACGGCCGCAGCGTATTGGAGACCATCAAGAAACTACGCTGGTATCCAGAGGTACTGATATGCCAGGGCTGGATCTCGGCCGTCATTCCATTCCTCGTCAAGACCGTTTATAAAGACGAGCCCGCCTTTGCCGAGACCAAAGTCATCACGTCCATCCACCCACTCGACATCACCAAGCCCATGCCAGAACGATTCCCATATTTCCTGGCATTCCGCAATGTAGATATCGACGAGGTACTCAGCTATAAACTCGAATACAAACAGCCCGCCGACATCATGAAGCTGGCACTGCGCTTCTCCGACGCAGCCATACAGGCCGCCCCTGACGTTGACCCCGAGCTCATCAGCTATGCACAGTCGCTCAATATTCCAGTAGCGGCATACATGGCCGACGCCGAGCCAAAAGAAAACTCAGAGGTTCTCAACAAACTCATCGAGCAACTCTAAATCCCCACCCCATACCAATAAACCGCCGAGCCACACGGCCTCTGCGCCTCATGGCAACACGCCCTGCAGCCACACGGCCCTCAGCTCACACCACCACTACCCACAACCTCACTATGAACTCTATTTTCCACAAAATACTGGCAGCACCACTCATCGCGCTAATCCTGGGCGCCGCGCTCAGCTCATGCGACGACAATACCGGCAGCATCGGCCTTGGCGTCATGCCATCCACCGACCAGGCCACCACCTCACAAACCATCTACAACGTGGCCACCAAGTCAATCAAGGTCGATGCCCTCGTAGCCTTCAGCTCAGAGTGCTTTCTTGGCCGCGTGACCGACCCCGAGACCAACGCCACTACCACTTGCGACTTCCTTGCGCAGTTCTATAACCTCGAAGACTATATCCTGCCCAACCCCTCAACCATGCACAAGGAAGACGGGCAGATTGTGGCCGACTCCGTGCTCATCAATCTCTACATCAAGTCATACTACGGCGACTCCATCAACTCCATGAAAATCGGAGTCTATGAGCTCGACAAGCAAAACATCATGACCGACAAGGAAATCTACTACACCGACATCGATGCAGAGAAATTCGTGAGCCATGCACCCGATGCTGTGCGCAAGGAACTCACCTTTGCCGTCACCGATTTCTCCATCGACGACACCATACGCTTTGCCACCAAGTTCTCAAAGAATGTGCGCATCAAGCTGCCCGCAGAATACGGCACCAAAATACTCAACACCTACTACCAGCACCCCGAGTATTTCAAGAATTCCTATACCTTTATCAAGAATGTAGTTCCCGGATTCTACTTCAAGGTGCTCGCCGGCAACGGCACCATGATCGACATCGATGTCAGCACGCTCACCGTCTTCTTCCGCTATACAGACAAAGGCAAGGAGCACGTCGGCCTGCAGCGCATAGCCGCCACTGGCGAGGTAATTCAGAACAACCGCATCGAAAACACTAACATCGAGCCCCTGATCAACGCTACCGACTACACGTTCATCAAGTCGCCCGCAGGCATTTTCACACAAATGACCCTGCCCATTGACGAAATCTTCAAGGGACACGAAAACGACTCCATCAACAGCGCCAAGATTGTGCTCAACCGCGCCAACAACACCACTACCACAGGCTACAGCCTCAATGCGCCAAGCCAGATTCTCATGGTTAGAGAGGCCGACGCGATCTCATTCTTTGAAAAGCGCTCCGTGCCAAACAACTACACGTCATACATAAGCAAGTTTGCCGCAAACTTTAATTCCTACACATTCAACAATATCGGCAACCTGGTGACCCATATCTACAAGGAGCGCAACAAGGGCGCGGGCGTCAAACCAACCGACACACCCGCCACACGACAAGCCAAGTACGCCGCATGGGAAGCCAAGAACCCCGATTGGAACAGCGTAGTGCTCGTGCCGGTAAACACATACACCAACTCCACCGGACAGATTGTCAGCATCAGCAACAACCTCGCACTGACGTCGGTAAAACTCGTTGGCAGCACAGCCAACCCCGTGCAATTGTCAGTCATCTACAGCAGTTTCAAAAACTAAATCACACCATCTACTCAAAACATCCCGCCATGCGTTTCGTACAAACTCTCGACCTTAAGAACGACCCACAACTTATTGAAGCTTACACCCGCCAGCATTCGCCAGAGCAGATGTGGCCCGAAATTATCGAGGGCATCCGCTCCGTGGGCATTGAGGAAATGGAAATCTATATCTCGGGCAACCACCTCGTGATGATAGTAGATGCGCCCGACGACTTTAATTGGGACGAAGCCATGGCGCGCCTCGCCACCCTCCCCCGCCAACAGGAGTGGGAGACCTGGAACGCGCAATACCAGCAGTGCTCACCCAACGACACATCCGACCAGAAATGGCACATGATGCGACGCTTCTTCCATCTCTACGACACAGACAAGTAAGTTTCTCTATAAAATCACGCAAGGCGTACCTTACCTTATTATATATACACGCGCAAAAGGCCGGCTTGCCATTCATCTCTTACAAAACATTGCAAATTTTCACACAATAAACATACTGATTTATAATCTTTTTTATATCTTTGCACAAAATAAATTTTGCCAATAAGACAAATAA
>JAZUHM010000045.1:0-1576 GCA_045641725.1 Bacteroidaceae bacterium
CAGCGAGAGTATCAAGTGGTCGTCGACGGGCAAATATCTGAGCGAGCGGCCCAACTTTACACTCAACCCCTTGTTTCACGCCGGTGCATTCTATGTGCAGGAAGCCTCGTCGATGTTTCTGGAACAAGCCCTGCGCCAATGCGGCGAGCCTAAGATGGTGCTTGACCTGTGTGCCGCTCCGGGCGGTAAGTCCACGCTGCTCCGCTCGCTGCTGCCCGACGACGCGCTGCTGGTGAGCAACGAGCCGATGAAGCCCCGCGCCCATGTGCTGGCCGAGAATATCTGCAAGTGGGGGCACGAGGGCTGCGTGGTCACTTGCAACTACCCGCGGGATTTCAAGAAACTGGGGCCCGTATTTGACCTCATCGCCGTAGATGCGCCTTGCTCGGGCGAGGGAATGTTTCGCAAAGACAATCCCGCCCTCGAGATGTGGAGCCCCGCTAACGTAGAGGAATGCGCCGAGCGTCAGCGCGAGATAGTGGCAGACATCTGGCCCACACTCAAAGAAGGCGGCTACCTTATATATAGCACCTGCACATACAACACACAGGAAGACGAAGAAAACGTAGCCTATTTCTGCCGCGAACTGGGCGCCGAGGCCGTAGAAATTCCCGTAGATACAGAATGGAACATCACCGGCAATCTGCTGAAAGGCAGCACCTTGCCCGTATATCGCTTTATGCCCCACAAGACTCGCGGCGAGGGATTTTTTCTGGCCCTTCTGCGAAAGACCTCCCCTGCCGGCACTGCCAAGTTTAAGGGCAAGGCAAATTTTGCCCCACTCCCCAAACAATGGGCCAAGGCCGTGTCTGTGGCCGATGCCGTACTGCTTGAGCGCGAAGACATCGGCTATGCCATTCGTCGCGCCGACTCGCAAGCCATCGCCCACCTGCTCACCCAACTCTATCCCCTCCACATCGGCCTGCCCGTCTATGAGAAAAAAGGGCCCAAGAGCATCCCTCACCATGCGCTGGCCATGAGCCGCCAGCTCTGCAACGAGGCATTTCCGTCCGTAGAATTAGACATGGACACGGCGCTCAGTTATCTGCGCCGCCAGGCTATCACCATCGACGCGCCACGAGGCTATGTGCTCCTCAAATACAATAACCTGCCGCTCGGATTTGCCAACAATCTCGGCAACCGCGCCAACAATATGTACCCGCAAAACTGGAAAATAAAACACTGATATGAAATCAACACTCCTACTCCTTGCCCTGCTGCCAGCCACTCTGCTGGCGCAGACGACATTTAAGAAATCTGCGCAAGAAGAGATTTTCGCCAACCCGAATCTCTCTGCCCACAACCACATGGCGTACATCGAGCCCACACAAGCGCTTACACCCACTCCTAAAGGATATGAAGCCTTTTATCTGAGCAACTATGCCCGCCACGGCTCCCGCTGGCTCATTGGCAAAGGCGACTACGACAATGCCTACAACAAACTCACCAAAGCTGCCGCCCATGGCAAACTCACACCCGAAGGCCAGGAGGTATTGCGCCGCGTAGAAAGGATTCGCCGCACCTCCACACAGCGATTGGGCGACCTGACCACTGTGGGAGAGCGCCAGCACCACGG
>JAZUHM010000046.1:0-6619 GCA_045641725.1 Bacteroidaceae bacterium
GGTTCACCTCCTTGGCCCACAGAACGACATGGCTACGATCCGACTTATTGAATACGAAATCAGTTCGCTACCATCCTTGCCATGTTTTTCATAATGATTAGACTCATCGGCAGCGCTCATCGCATCGTTATAAACATTGCGAATCTTCACGATAAAATCATTGCTGACCACGGAACGAGGAATTTCAAAATGGCGCGTGTACGACAATCCTCTTTCCTTGTCTATAGACTTTAGGACTCGACCATATTCTTTATAATCCCGACATGCCTGATAAAAGATTTCATGTAGCTGTGCCTGTCCATAGGTCATGAGTGTGAGCAGAAGCATGCTCAATATAATTAATGTACGTTTCATAATGTTATTCGTTTAATGTTATAATAGCCAAAGTCTTTTTGCGAAGCCTGTCGCGATTGGAGATGTCAGCTTCAGGCAGCTGCGACTGCGATGCATAGACGCTTTCAGGCGATGACGACTCTAATATAGCCAGCATCATGTCGCGATCTGGTGCCACCGACTCGTCTTGCGTAACTGTAGGCATGGGGCTTTCGTTATGTTCGGTCGCTTCTTCGGTTTTTACAATCGCATCGCCCGGTTGTGGCATCTCTGTCCTGCGGTCGTCAGTAGCGTTAGAGCGCTGTGAAGATTGAGCCTTGTGCTTCACATCATGCGTGTTAAGCGCGACAATGTTTGCGTCCTCGGTTTCATTCACAGCTGCCGTATCATCATTGTTTTGCGCCAACTCGGTTTTGTGCGACTCCTTCGGTGCCAGGTGTGCCTCTACTGGCGCCTCCTCGGCGTCGCCAACACTGAACACAAACAGCCCTATGCAAATGACAATCGCCACCACTGCCGTCATAAGCTTATATATCTTGTTACGAACACGGCTAAGAGCCATCTTTATGCTACCCTCACTGCTGCCAGTAATCTGCGCAATTGTGTGCACATCCTTACCTTTAATATAACGCATATGCAGGAGCTGTCGCTGCTTAGACGGCAGTTTATCCACAGCCATCATCAGTTGCCGTTCGCGCTCCTCAATTTCCTGAGGATTGTCTGGGTCAAGAGCAACATCTATAGAATCAATACTAACTACATTATTACTCTTTTTATATTCACGTTTCTTCAGTTCATTAATACACAGATGTTTGAGAACCATAAACGCCAACCTATCGACCTCAGACTCACGAAGCATCTCGCGCATGGCCCACAACTTGAGCAGGGCATCCTGAGTGATGTCCTCCGCATCGTCACGGTTTTCCAAATAGCGCATAGCAATTGCCACCATCTGGCTCCGCAACCTTTTAACTTCAATTATGTATCTACCTTCAGTCATATCAGTATCATAATCCAGGCATTAATATCGCCTTTCATATATAATAACAAGCAAAGCCATAAATCGTAACGGTTATTCACGTTAAATAATGTTAATCGCGTGTACTCAATTCTATCTCCATTTGAGTACACGCAAATAGACAAGTTTTTATAGCAACTTCAACAGCAGAAACCCCGCAGCCCCCACGGGTAACGGGGTTCTATCACATGAAAATAATTACATTTGCATTTATATATGCGTTAGAGTGTATGAAAACAATTTATTTTCGTTTGGGTTCCTTATTTAGTCTAAATGTGAGATTGAGCATCACATAGCGCCGCAGGACATTGCGATATGTTTCTGTCTGCATCTGCGCATTGATGGCATAACTATACGATGACATCTTATTAAGCAGATCAAAGGCCTCGATTTCTGCATTCATTAAGCCATGGAAGAAAGAGCGGGAGAGCCGAGCACTCCATATCAACTGGTTGGTATTGAACTTATCATTAGAATATCCATAACGACTATAGAGTGTGAGGTTGGTACCCAGCTGCATATTCCATGGCAAAGGCATACCACCGCTCAGTCTATAGCAGATGTTGAAAGCATCAAGATTTTCAAATCGGTCGGATGTGGAATGATTCCACTCTGCATTGATTGCGCCAGATAAAGAGTAGTAATTGCGATAATATGACACCTCGAACCGTCCGCGTGTCAGATAGCGGTCAATCGAAGCTTTTCCACTGGTTTGCGAGCCTTCCAGCCACGCATAGTCTTCGCTGTGGCGATAGTCAACGTTGGTTTCGGCCGTATAATTAATATGTTGCTTCTTGTCCAGCGTGCTACGCCAAAGCAGTTGAGAACTCATTCCCCAGTTGCCATTGATGTTATCTGGGCGATAAGTCTTGACGCCAGTAGCTTTGTCATAGGTCATAGTCTGACAAAGAGAATTTTGCCAGAGTGTGTATTTTGCCAATGCGGAGAAGTACCACTGTTTCCCATTGTATTTTTTCCTGTTATAGCTTGCCTCTGCCGTATGTGTGTAGGTGCTGCGAAGATGCTCATTGCCGACTCGTACCACAAGAGGTGTGGAGCTGTCGCGATATCCTGTCAAGTACTCACTGCCAGGTTCCGATGCTGCAAGGTTGTAGCTCACCTTATAATGCTGCTCTTTGCCTTTTTGGTTGTTATAGTCATAGCGGTACTGGATGTTGGGTTCAAAGAATTGGTAAGTATTGTGAAACAGCGTGTCTATCTCGCCACGCAAATAGTCAAGTTTGTTTGTCCTTATTCGCAATGGAAATGAAACATAGAGGTGTTGATTTTTGTGACCGTCAGAATTAAAGAACAAGACATCCATATCTACAGCTACCTTGTGGGTAGTACGCCAGGTGTCGGAGAAGACAGAGTTGGTTGCATCAATATATTGGGAAATGGCATCCTTGGCAGAAGCCAGGCGGTCTATGTCTGCAGTCTGCCAGTCGGTACCTTCTAACTTATAATACGGACGGTCAGAAGAACGGAAATTCTGAGCAAAGCCGTAAGATGGAGTAAGGGCGAAAGTAGCTTTTTTGAATCTCAAAAAATAGCAATATGAAGTAGAGGCGTCAAATTCATAACCCCAAGTGGGATTCTTACGGAAACGCTTTTGGAGATTGGTATGGTCATAGGCATGTGCCTCAAACAGATTCATGTTGTTTGCATGGTCATAACCCGCATTCAGCGAGTAATTGAAATTATCGTTAGCCCAGGCTTTATGACTACCAGTCAATGCACCTTTTGCATAGAAGTAATGCCCCTCACTCTCTTCTTGCTGCTGCAGGCTGCTCAAGAGATTCTGCCTGTATAAGGCGGAACTGCCCTCAAAAAACAGACTGTCAAGTGCCTCACCCATGTATCGCTCGGCCAATTGTTTGCTAAATTCTGCACTCTGAGCAAAACTCATATTATGGTAATTGTTGTAATAGATATCGGGCTTAAATGTGATGTTTGTACTCTCATTAGGCGTAAAATCTGTTTTGCCGTAATTGCGAATATACCAATTTCGGTTCTTTGCAATAGTACGTCTTTGGCCATAGATATTGCTTTCGCCCAAATAATTGATTTGACTCACAAACTGATTATCTTTCTGCTCTATAGATTTGAAGGTCAGAGTGTTGTTAATCTTGTAGCGCTTTCTCTTATCATTGATAAGAATGTCATTAGACAATTCATGGGTCGTCAGATTAGCACTTCCTCCTGGGTTTTGCCAATTACCATTTGTATCATAATAACTATTGCCATATACATTATTTGAGTAGCCCATAAATGCAATACGTGATTGAGGTGTAAACCGAAGAGCAAAGGCACGGGCAGAATAATGCTTGCCAGTACCACCTCCTATCGAGGCATTGGCTATCCAGCCAATACTATACTCTTTTTTAAGATTCACATCGACAACAAGCGGATGGTCAACACCTCTAATATCATCGGGATTCATGCTTATCATTCGTTCTCTGTCTGGGCCTTTTTCATAGACCTTGATCTTATCGACCATATATGCAGGCAGGTTTTCAAGGGCTATGCGCGGATTGCCCTTGAAAAAGTCTTCGCCGTTGACCAGCAGGCTCTGCACTTTCTTTCCATTGACAAAAATCTCTCCGCCAGCTTTCAGCTCAAGACCAGGAAGCATACTGATTAGCCTGTCAAGCATAGAGCCTTCGCGCAACTGAAAGGCATCTGCATTATACACCAACGTATCACCCTTTACAACCATCTTAATGCGTGTTGCACTCACTACCACCTCATTCAACTCGTGGCTATTGGAAGCCTGCTTCTTTTGCATAAGAACCTCGCCAAAAGAGCCTGATGTGATTCGATTCTTGACGTATTTGAAATCAACATTCTTATATACGTCGTGATAGCCCTCCTTAGAAAAGTGCATGATGTAGTGTCCGGGAGCTTTAATCTTCTGCACCACATCCCACATACCATGCCGCTTGTTTATAAAATGCTCTATCTCTGTACTATCTGTAGATAAAATACGAATATTAACAGTGTCAAGTCTTTCGTGTGTAAATGAGTCTAACAAAAAGCCGCTTATGGTATAGTCTTGCGCTTTGACACTAATAATGGCGATAAACGATAATAATAAGATAAAAGTTTTCATTGCAATTATTAATTTAAAAATGGGCATAGTTAGGGCTGGCAAGCTGTTTTTTGGACACTTGCCGAACATAATTTAACCAGTAAGCGAATGGAATGCTTTTCTTAAACTGCGCTTAGAAATCTGCGAGCTTGGATTCTTCTCTCTGGACTTCGTACGTTCGATCCTCGTATACTAAGAACACACCATATACTTTTAGTTGTTCATTATATTGTATCTGCAGGGAAATTTTACCATATACATTATCCTTGTCAAATTTCTTGGCAGAGCGATTAATCTTTGGCCAGAGAACAAACGAATCAAAACCATAAGCTTGAGAATCCTTGGTATAGCTATCAGGATACTTTTTGCAAAGAAGCGTCTTAAATTCATTAAAAACGTCAACAGCTCTCTCCTTTACTTTATTGTCAACAACTGTGTACGCTTGATATACTTCCCTGTTTTTGTTATTAAAACACACATGAATGTCTGCATTATATCCTGCGAAAGTACCTTTAAAAGAATACAATCCATTTGAGAAACTTGCAGGAATTGCATTTGCCCTTTCAACAAGTTTTTTTGAGAAACCAGAAATATCACCACAAAGAGGGATACCCATAAACTTAAGGTGATCTTCTTCTTTAAAAGTCTTTTGGGCAAAAGTGCCGATCGCAAAAATTAGCAAGCAAAAGGTTAAAATAGTCTTTTTCATATTTGGGGTGTTTTTAAAAATCATCATATTTATTAGTTGAATTCTCTTTATAAGTCGTTTCTTCAGAACGTTGTCCTGCCAATTCCTCTGACAATGCTGCGGTTTGCGCATAAGCATATGCACATAATGCGTCAAAATCAGGATTCGTATCTTGTTCTGCCATCACAAGTTTATAAGATTCTGATATTACTTGTTGATAATATTGCTGCATTTCAGCAAGAGCTATTTCTTCATCTATTTGCTTCTTGCACTTTGCACCGGTAGAGTGTTTCTTATACTTAACAACAGCCATATTATTATTGCCTACTTGAGAAAGCGATAATTTTTCAACAATATCTTGTGATTCTTCTTTGTGATTATTCTCAATCTTTATTGGAACGTCAGCAATAATATCTTTGTTAGCATCATAATCCCACAGCATCGAAAACAATGCCAAAACAACCGCCACCACCACAGCGGCCATAATCTTATAGACCTTGCTGCGGGCGCGGCTTAGGGCCATGTTTATACTCTCCTCACTGCTGCCTGTAAGTGCAGAGATAGTGCGCACATCCTTTCCTTTTATATAGCGCATCTCAAGAAGCAACCGCTGGCGCGATGGCAGTTTATTGACAGCGGCCATCAATTGCTGCTCGCGCTCCTCTATCTCCTGAGGATTGTCGATTTCCATTGCCACGTCTATTGAGTCAATATCAACAGATTGGTTTGCACGGCGATACTCGCGCCTTTTCAATTCGTTCACACACAAGTGCTTCAAAATAGTAAACGCCAACCTATCGACCTCTGACTCTCGAAGCATCTCGCGCATTGCCCACAACTTGAGCAAGGCATCTTGTGTGATGTCCTCAGCCTCGTCGGGGTTGTCGAGATAGCGCGCAGCTACTGCCACCATCTGGCTCCGCAATTTCTTAACTTCAATTATGTATCTATCTTCAGTCATATCAGTATTATAAGTCAGGCTTTCTATCGCCCTTCATATATAATACAAGCAGGTCACCTCTTTCTAACGCGCAGAATGGTTAAATATTGTTAACAAAACCTGTTTTCATCACAGATTCAATTCCGCCTCAATTGGTGTTCGGCTCTTTTCCAAAGATGTACTAACCCCATTTTAGTTGTAATTTATTTACATGCAAAAATAATATCTAACCCCAAATCTAGATAAAACAACCTTGCAACTCTCCGTTATTTGAAATTACTTTATTTTTTCTTCGGTTGCTTGTTGAGACGATAGATGGCGTGAAGCATCACATAGCGAGGCAATGAGTTGCGATAGGTCTCGGTGCGTCCTTGTGAGTTAAGTACTTGCGAGATATTGCTTATGTTGCCCAAGATATCGAAGCCATCTATCGCCAGTGTTATACCAGCCTTGGTAAAGGTCTTTGAAAGGCGGGCGTTCCACACAAGGTCGTTGGTGTTTGAGCCTGCATTGGCATATCCCCTGCGCGAATACATCGTGAGGTCGGTA
>JAZUHM010000047.1:0-3231 GCA_045641725.1 Bacteroidaceae bacterium
CAGCCAAAGCCCGAGCCTAAACCTGAGACTAAGCCAAAACTGACTCCCGAACAGCAGAAATATCTCGACAAGGTGCAGCAGAAATACAATATCAACCCAGATACCACCCTTGAAGAGACCAAGCGTATTGTCAAGGAGATAATGGAAGGCAATATCAAGGACGGCCAGCAATGGACTCGCAAAGCCAATGTGTGGGATGGCCTCACCAAGGGCGCACAAGTGACCCAGATTGTGGCAGACGCAGGTATGTCGGTTGCTACCAAGGCCGCTACTGCCACGGGTCTTCCTGGAGAGGTGATAAACAGCGCTTACGTCTTTACCAAGAACTTTGCCGGTGAGACAACAAACGCCTATATTAACAACGGCGACATGAGTCAGGCTTTGCAAAAAGCCACATTCAACAGTGCTGTAGAGATTGGCCAGAATATGGCAGGCTCTTGGCAGCAGAAACTCGTCTCAAACGTGGTAGGCGATGCTGCTAAAGCCGCTTATTCCGCAGGTTTGGACGATACCAAGACAGGCGCAGATGTTCTGCGCGACGCAGCTGTTGGTGGAGTAGTGGGTGCTTTGCGCACAGGTCTCGATGCCGGTGTGGGCAAATTGGCTACCTCGTTGTCCAAGCCCGCCGCTAATGCCAAGGTGGACGGATTCCTTGATAAGACGGCGCAGATAGATAAATGGGTGAAGAATGGCGACATCAGCGAAAAGGCCGGCAAGATGCTCACAGACAGAGCAACCAAAGCTCTGACAGGCTCCGTTCCCGACAGCAAGTCGGCCAGCGAAGCACTCAAGACATTCTATAAGCAAACTGCCGAGGCCCAGAAATTGTGGGACGACAGGCATGTGTTTGAGAAAACCAGTGACGCTCTGAAAGATCTCGCAAAGAATCGTCTTGTTGATACTATGGCTTCCAACAGTATGGGCAGCGAAGTGGCGGGCAATCTCGTAAGCAATACCTATAATACCGTCACGGGCGAGACTATGTTCAACTAAAATTTGGCGCACGGGCCAGTTTAGAGAGATATTAGTATCTATATTTTGGATGTTCACCTATTATTTATTATCTTTGCACACAAATAAATTATATATTAATGTTTAGTAAAAGAAATTTGAAGTTTGCATTTGCAATGATGCTTGGTGCAATGCCGCTTGTGTCAAATGCCAATAATAATGCCGCCACAGAAGAAGTTGCGGTGTTGGAACCTGTTAAGAATTCGCCAAAAGTAATCAAGGAGGGCGAGTATGTGACAATTTTCATGGGTCGTGAGGCTCGCAATATCACCGTTGATTGGGGCGAAGATACCAATTGCGAGTTTTCAATCGAGATGAGCAATGGCAATGGCTGTTTTGAGACCGTCTATACAGGCAAGGCCAAAGGCAAAGGCGCTGTCACATATACTTATATCCGTATGACAGTGGAAGACCTGCGCATCAAGATTACCAAGGGCAAGGGAGTTATCCGCAATATGCAGACCATCTCTACCAAGGCTGAGGACAACGAAAGCTATAATCCAATTTAGGAAATATAAAAACAAAAATATTATAATGCAGCAGAAAATTATTATTCTAGATTTCGGTTCGCAGACCACGCAGCTCATTGGCCGCCGTGTGCGTGAACTGGATACCTTTTGTGAGATTATCCCCTACAACAAGTTCCCTCACGACGATCCGTCGGTAATTGGCGTTATCCTCAGCGGCTCGCCCTTGAGTGTGTATGCAGATGATGCATTCCATGTGGATTTGTCGAAGATTCGCGGTCGTTTGCCAATCCTCGGCATCTGCTATGGCGCTCAGTTTATGAGCCATATCTATGGCGGTAAAGTTGAGAGCGCTGGCACACGCGAATACGGTCGCCAGAACTTGCAGTATATAGATAAGGAATGCCCTTTGTTCCGTGGATTTGACGACAATTCGCAGGTTTGGATGAGTCACGGCGATTCTATCACCAAGATTCCCGAGGGCGCACATGTGGTAGCTTCTACCGAGACAGTGGAAAATGCCGCTTACTATATTCCAGAAGAAAAGCCAATCTTCGGCACTCAGTTCCACCCAGAGGTTTTCCACTCGCTGCAGGGCACATTGCTGCTCAAGAATTTTGTGGTTGATGTCTGCGGCAGCCGCCAGGATTGGAGCGCCGATGCATTTGTAGAGACCACAGTCAAGGAACTCAAGGAGCAGATTGGCAATGACAAGGTGATTCTTGGCCTCTCGGGCGGCGTTGACAGTTCTGTGGCCGCAGTATTGCTCAACAAGGCAATCGGCAAGCAGCTGACTTGTATCTTTGTTGACCACGGCATGCTTCGCAAGAATGAGTTTGTAGATGTGATGAAGGATTATGAGTGCCTTGGTCTTAATGTCGTTGGCGTAGATGCCAGCGAGAAGTTCCTTGGCGATCTCGCCGGAGTCCGCGAACCCGAGAAGAAGCGCAAGATAATCGGTCGCGATTTCGTAGAGGTTTTCGACGCTGAGGCAAAGCGCATTATTGCAGAGAGCAAGGCTGAAGGCGGCAAGGACGGCGAGGTGAAGTGGCTCGCTCAGGGCACAATCTATCCCGACCGCATCGAGAGCCTCAACATCACGGGCAAGGTCATTAAGAGCCACCACAATGTGGGCGGACTGCCCGAGGAGATGCACTTGTCGCTTTGTGAGCCGCTGAAGTGGCTCTTCAAGGACGAGGTGCGCCGTGTGGGCCGTTCTATGGGCATGCCTGAGCATCTGATTACTCGTCATCCATTCCCAGGACCTGGCCTTGCAGTGCGTATCCTGGGCGATATAACCCGCGAGAAGGTACGCATTCTTCAGGATGCCGACGATATTTATATCCGCGGTCTTCGCGAATATAAGGTGAAGCTTAGCGGCGAAGAAGCCCGCCGTGTGCTGGCAGCCGGAGTGCCCGCCGATATGGACAACGGCGAAATTGAAGTAAGCCTCTACGACCAGATTTGGCAAGCAGGCGCAATCCTCTTGAGCGATGTCCGTTCTGTGGGTGTGATGGGCGATGAGCGCACATACGAAAATCCAGTAGCTCTTCGCGCCGTGACATCCAGCGATGCCATGACCGCCGACTGGGCCCACTTGCCTTATGACTTTATGGCCAAGGTGAGCAACGATATTATCAATAAGGTAAAGGGCGTTAACCGCGTCTGCTACGATATTTCCTCAAAACCACCTTCAACAATTGAGTGGGAGTAAGGCATTTATCCCCTCAATCAAGTCGGAGGCCAAGCGGTC
>JAZUHM010000048.1:0-10171 GCA_045641725.1 Bacteroidaceae bacterium
CGGGCGGTGACACAAATTCTTTGCACAATAAAACATAATTATTGCCACATAAAACAAAAAAGACTCTGCACACAGCAAAAAACAATCAAATAGCACAAAAAAGAGCAAAATCTACCCCATTCGCTAAAAAATGTTACAAAAAAAACAAAAATCATGAAAAAAAGAACTATATTTGCAGCCACAATTACAATCGAAGCAAGAATAAAATAAACAAAATAATAATATTAATTATGAAGAAAAGATTTCTAATACCATTTCTTTTGGTCGCATTATGCTTTGCTCTAAGCGCATGCAACAGCGACGATGACAATGGGGGCGGCTTTGAACAACAACTGCGGCCCACTGACTGGAAACCTGTCAGCGAAAACATCGATCTACAAAGCACGATGACAGCTGACGTAGCTGTTGACCTCTCTCAACTGGGAGCCAAATACCAGAGCGACGAACAAGACCTGATGGCCGCATTCATTGACGGCACATGCAGAGCAACAGCCTCGCCCATAGTAGATGAAGAGGACGGCTCGGTAATGTTTGCGCTGACCATCAAGAAACTGACCACCGATCAGTCTGGCGCTCCCATTACCCTAAAATTCTATTCTGCTAAACTGAAACACATTTTCACCATCTCATCACCTTTTCCATACGTGGCAGAAGGTTCTTATGGTACAGTTAGTGACCCTCAAAAACCACAATGGAAAAAATGAAAAAGACAATTTACATCCTACAGATGCTCTTTGTGCTGATGCTGGCTGTTCCGCAGCTGGCCAATGCCAACGAGAGAGAAGACGTGCTTAAATCGCCGCTCAACTACAGCGTCATACCTAAAGGCAACGGCACATTCACCATCAAGGTGCCCGTATATCTGGGTTCAAAAGTGGGAAACTACTGGGCAACAAATTCCAGTATTATCCAAGTCGTAGTTGACGGAGTGACCTACGAGCTGCTTAACTACCAGGGCGGCAACTACGACAACGATGCCAACTCTACCAACGAAGTCAAAATAAGATTTGACAGATACAACAGAAACCTTGGCGTCTGCAGTTTCACCAATGCAAACCAATCAGTCGTAGAACTCACCAGCGGCAGCAGCAATTGGCAGCCAATCACCCAGAAGATGACCACCGACATCACCGGCAAAGACTACAATACCACATATCTGGAATTTGACTGGACCGGCGACTATAACCTTTTTAATAATAAGGAAATAGCCTTCAAGGTAAAGGCGACGTATGACCACAAATGGGGCAGCACATTCACCCACACCATTGACCTGCCGAAATACCGCTATAACTCCCTCTTGACACCTCCTACCATTGCCGGAGCATATCTCAACACCGAGGCAGAAAAAGGAGAAGAGGGCCAGGTAAAGGTGATTGGCTATTCTACCACCACACCAAAGAAAATCGAGGTATATGTCAACGAAAAATTCTACACCAAGGACGAGACTCTGGAGGGCAATTCCATAGAATTTGTGATAGAGCCCTGCGACACCGCCCGCACCGTGCAGATAGTAGCCACATATCTGGAGAACGGACTCACCACCGTACTCAGATCAAAACCCTATGCCATAGCTCCATACCACAAGATAAAAGACTTCAAGTTGCTCGAAATGCACGAGAACACGCCAAAACTCAGCACCGGCTACAAGAAACTCTTCTGGAGCATCGACACCATAAGCCAGAGCGACATGTTTGAGGCCGACTATTTCTCAATCGAGCGAGCCTATCTGCCCGACATGTCGGATGCAGTAAAGATTGGAAGCGTCGCACTCAGCGACAGCGTGTCGGGAGGCCAGTATGAATTCCTCGACGAGTCTGACGCAGCGGTTGTCAATCCCGAGACAGGAGGCAAGATTTACTATCGCGTGAGCCGCTCTACGGCACTTGCCCTCTTCCCCTCTACGGCAAACAAGTTCATTGCCGCCGACAGCATCGAGAACATGGTGGCCTATCAGCCTAAAGTCTCCGACATCAACTTCACCCTCGACCCGGAATATGAATTCAATCGCAAGATAGACATTGCCATTGACTTCAACCTCTATCCCTGGACGGCATCCGAAAATCAAAAAGGCGCCGCCAACTACAATTACTACAAAGCCATCTGGAACAAAGAAGCCAGAGTAATGCTTTATATAGACAAAAAAGACTTCGGCGGCAAGTCGCTGGGCACAGACTCCATGGAAATCAGCACCAGAGATCTGCAGTTTGACTCCGCTGCCGGGGCATACAAGCTGCACAAGGAATACAGCCTCGAAGAGCCAGGTATATATTATTATTTCAAGGCAAAAGTTGTAAAGCCCGAAAATGGAAATTATATACACTTTGTCGGCACACTCGTTGGCGGCAAGGATTATGACATCGGCAAGACCACTAACGCCATCAGCTACACAGATATAAGTCCTGTGCGCAATATCACAGCCACCGAAGGAACCGAATATGGCTTCGTGCGCGTCAGCTGGGAGCTGCCAGGCAACCGTCTTGACCGCCTTGTGGTGCTGCGCCGAGCCAAAGGCACTACATCAACTGGCGAAGTAGTGGCAGAAATTGATCCTCAGAACAAATATTACGAAGACCACACAGCTCTGCTCAACACTGAATATGAATATGGTGTCAGAGCCGAAGTGGCCTACTATGGCGCAAAGTCATTCAAAACAAGTTGGGACGAGACCGACTACGAGCCAGCCTATGGATGGGTGTCGCCAACCGGTAAGATTACTGGTAAGGTTGTCACCATTCAGGGAGCGGGCATCGGCGGCCAGACTGTAAATCTCACCCAAGGCACAAAAACACTCAAGGAAGTCACCACCAAAGACGATGGCACCTTTGAGATTGAAGATATCCCATTGCAGAGCAGCAGCAGTATCTACACAGTCCAGGTACCAAGCCAGCAGCTCGAATTTACCTACAATGGCGACAAGGCTGGCGCACAGGTCAGCCTTAACGGAAAGAATTCACTCTACGAGAATGTGAAGTTCGTCTGCTCTACCGTAGAGCGCTTCTCAGGCCGCGTGCTCTTTGAGAATTCAACCATACCAGTGACCGGCGCTATGCTGCGCATCAACGGCGAGACCGTTCATGGCACTAACGGCGCGCCAGTCAAGACCGACAACAATGGTAATTTTGAAATCTACGTTCCTAAGCACCAGGTGACAGTTCAGGTCTATAAGCCAGGACACCGCTTTGTAAACGATGGATTTGTACTTAGCAAGGACAAAGACGAGAAGTCATTCACCCCATCATCTGCATACGATGGCCTTATTATCTACGACCAGACAAAGGTGCTGCTCCGCGGTCGCGTCATTGGCGGCAATACCCTTGCAGCCAAGCCACTCGGACAGGGTCTCACCCAAAACAACCTTGGCGACTCTATCACTCTTCAGTTAAAGCTTGAAGGCAACAACACCGCCAATATCGTATATCTCAAAGACCAGCCAGACAAGGATTCTCTCGTAATTTACAACGAGCAGCAGTGGAAAGGCCAGACCGTGACCCGCACTCGCGCAGAATTCTTCCGCAAGCAGATTGACATCCATGTAGATAATGCCACTGGCGAATATGCTTTGGAGATGTTCCCTACCAAGTATAAGATCACCCAGGCATTTGCCCAAGGCTATGCATCGCTCTTTGCCAACGGCGAAGTAGCACAGGTGCTCGACCTCACCGACAGTGTGGCCACCGACTCTACCCAGATGAAGATTGCCACCCACAGCATCACCTACCACAGCGATGTTGACATCACCTATGAGCAGCTTCTTTGGGGAGTTTCGCCTGTGGCTCATCTCGGCGCCGACAAGCTGAAAGGCAAAAACCTCTTTGCCGAGTCATTCAACACCACATTGGCCTATATCGACGAAAACGACAGCGTGAAATACCTGCTCGACGCCCCACTCTTCATATCAGGCGAGCAATATTTCTTGCGCGGTACTGCCCACGAAGACTACTATTATAATAATGTAGCAAACGGCGCACATTATGTCGAGCCTATCCACAATGGCAAAGTCTATGTGCAAAACGGATTTGCAGGCGCCGATCCTCAGACCGAAGAATATCAACTCGACACCAACGGTCAGTTTACCGTCAAATTCGTTGCCAACAACAATAACTTCGCCCTCTCTGGCGAGGATGCACGCCGCCAGTTTAACTCAAGCGTTGCCGTAAATGGCTTCTACTACCAGAGCAAGCCTATCAAAGCATACGTAACCGGCACTCGCACCAAGCCAGGCGAAGTCTTCACTGCCAAGAATGCAGATATCAGACTCCTTGACATTCTTCGCGACCCTCCTGGCGCCACCAGCTACTCATACTATGGCAGTGGCAAGCAGTATGAAATGTCAAGAAAATTCAACTTATCGGCATCTGCCGACCTTGACATTGATATTGAGAAAGGCGCCAGCTATAATCAAATCGCCGGTACTGTTGCCGGACAAGGTACAGCCATCTTGGCCGCTACCAGCACATCTGGCGGCACAGGCTGGAAAACCAGCATCAACATTCCATTCCTCAGTGGTGGAGTTAATCGCAATGCCACTTATAATTTCACTTCAAACGAGGTAATCAAGACCAGCGACGACCCAGCAGACGTAGGCGCTATGGCCGACGTTTATATCGGCACCACATCCGATGTGATCTGCACCACCAACCAGGTAATTATGATTATTGATGAAAAGACATACAACGCTCGAAAAGAGAGCATTGAAGCCGGACTCATCAAGGTAATTCAAGAGGGCAAGCAAGCCGACGGCACCAAGCGCTACCTCGTCACAGCAGAGGAGCTCCAGCCTGGCATCACCTACCCCTCTGTCTTCACATATTCGCAAAGCCATATCATCACCAAGGTTATTCCGCAGCTTCTCACCGAGCGCAACAACCTGCTCATTGGTGGCAAGGGAGTAACTAAGGACCAGGTTCAGGCACTTGCCAAGAAACAGAAAAAGATTCTCTATTACTACAAAGGCGACGACTATTCAGACGTTGCCCTAGGCAAATATGGTGTTGACTATGAGCCATGCTTCCCTTCCGAAGCTTCAAAGAAAGTCTATACTGACGAAATCGCCGGCTACAACAAGCAGATTATCAAATGGATGGACCTCATTGCCACCAACGAGCTGCTCAAGGTCAAAGCCATCAACGATCCTAATGGCGAGAAGAACAACCACAGTGTCTCAGCAGGCCAGAATATTTCTTACTCAGAACAAATATCCTATAACGACAGCGGATACAACTGGGCTGGCTCATTCCTTGGCTTCAACAGCGGCAATTTTGGTTCCAACTTCACATCGCTGCTTACCAAAACCATCAACTCCGGCATTAAGGGTTCGGGAGGAAAAAACTTCGAAGGAAACCAGGATGACTCTGCCTCAGCCAAAGCTGCCACTAAATTTGTCAACGACCTCAAGAAACTGTATGCCAATGACGCTGTTAGAAACGGAGCCCAAACTACCCAGCTGGCTACTCCTACCATCAAACTGGAATTTAAGATTGTTCCAGACATTGACATTGACTACACCAACAAGAGTGAGGGCTTCCCACTGGCCACCTGTGAGTCTGGCTATGAGATGAAGCTCAACGACGACAGCTATATGAACGTGTCGATCTATAAAACACCAGCCGACAGTGTGCCTGGCTACAAAAAACTGGAGGGAGCCCACGACTGGGTGACCGACGGCAACGACCATTCCGAATGCCTCCACCAATATGTCTTTGTCGTTAATGGTGGTGCCACTCGCAACCCATGGTGCGACGCCGACTCCACCTTATTCTACCGCCCTGGCACACCGCTGGGCGTACGCACTCAGAAGATTGACAATCCTACCATGACCCTCAGCGCCACAGAGATAAGCAATATCCCTGAAGACGAGAAGGCCACCTTTATGCTCAAGCTCACCAACGACTCTGAGCTCACGGGCAATCAACAGACTACCCACAAATCAGACTTCACCCTCACACTCGTTGACGAAAGCAACGACAAGGGCGCCAAGCTCTCTATCGACGGCATGCCTCTGACCGACGGGCGCACATTCTCAATAGCCCCAGGCGAAAGTCTCAACAAGACCCTCGAGGTAATGCGAGGAGATGGCTATGATTTCAATAATCTCAAGCTTCAATTGGCCTGCAAGAACGACGACAACAATGCCTCTACCGCGACATTCAGCGTCCACTTCCTCCCATCATCTTCTCCTATCAAGATCTCCGCTCCTAACGACAAGTGGGTGATGAACACCTTCTCATCTAAGGACACGGTGGGCTATTATATGCCTATTGTGGTTGAGGGCTACAATACCAACTACAATAACTTCGACCACATCGAGATTCAGTATAAGAAATCTACTGAGGGCGATGCAAACTGGGTAAATCTCTGCTCATACTATGTAGATGACCAGCTCTACGAGGCTGCCTCGGGCACTAAGTCCAAGGAGCAGATTGCCACTGGCAAGATCACCCACGCTTTCTATGGCGAAAAAGACCCAATAGAGATGAAATACGACATCCGTGCCGTCACATTCTGCCGACTCGGAACGGGCTACGTCACCAAGGCCTCTAATGTCATCACTGGTATCAAGGACACACGCCGCCCAATGGTGTTCGGCCAGTCGCAGCCTCTCAACGGCATCCTGACCAACGAAAACTCTATCATGCTGCCATTCTCTGAGCAGATTGCCTATAACTATCTCGACGAGACCAGCAACTTCGACATCCGCGGCTACCTCAATTCCGACGACATCGACTCCAACGTGGGTCTCGTGTTCAGCGGCGACAGTCTGCAGGATGCTCGCACCACCGTGTCGCGCAATCTCTCTAACCGCGACTTCACCGTTGACCTGCATGTACTGCCAGAGGAGGATATGAAGGAATACACCTTCTTCCAGCACGGCAATATCAACGACGGCGAGTTCTTCGTATTCGGTATCACCGACACCCGCCAGCTCTTTGTAAATTGCAATGGCTCTATCATCAAGAGTGTGCCACTGAAGGAAGCTGTAAATCAGGGCCTCATGCATGTGGGCGTGGTTTATGCCCTTAATAAAAATGACGAGAAAATCCAAAGCAAGGAGCCAATCCACTTCTTCGTAGGCAATAGCTTTATAGATAATGTAGAGGACTGCGACACCTTGCGCAAGGTTTATAACGGCAACGGCCTCATCCACTTTGGTGTGTGCAAGCTGCCAAGCATTTACACTGCCCCATTCAAGGGCCGCATGCTTGAGGCACGTCTGTGGAACCAGGCTCTCGACCTCGACCTCATCAGCGAATACAACAAGAAGATGCTCGACGGCTATACCAACCGCATCACGGGCTACTGGCCTATGCGCCAGACCAGCGGCAGCGCCACCGACTATGTCAATGGTGCCGACCTCGCCCTCGAAGCCGTAAACTGGCACACAGCATCGGGCCACTCGCTACTTATCGACCACAAGAGCCTTGAGCTCAACGGCCCACTGTTCCAGCGCTCTGCCAACTTCGACTATACCCTCTCATTCTGGATGAACCTGCACGAGGCTGGCAACAATGCCACCTTGTTTGCTGCTGGCGACGATGAGCTCACCGAGCAAGGCCACGGCAAACTGCGCATCGGTTTTGAGGATGGCGACTTTGTGGTTCGCACCAATGGCAATGCCATCGAGCTTTGCGATGCCGAGGAGGCTCAAGATGCCCTCCTTGACAAGAAGTGGCACCACTTCGCCATGAGCGTAAGCCACTCAAGAAATCTTGCCAACTTCTACATCGACGGCAACCTCTATGAGCAGGTGCAGGGCGACAAGGTTGACGGAATCTCTATGAACGACGTACGCCTGGGTAGCGACAGCATCAAGGCCAACATCGACCTGCTGACATTCTGGCACCAGGCTCTGCCTCAGGATTACCTCAACGAAATCAAAGGCTATCGCCTCACCGGCGACGAAATGGGCCTGTATGTCTATATGCCATTAGACGAGTCTGTAGAAAGCAGCCAGGGCACATTGTCCAACCGCTTCTCAGTGGCCAATCTGGCAAAAGACAATATGGACATCTACCACAAGCCTATCGTGCTAAGCCTCAACGAGCAGACCGACATCGACAATACCAACAACGCACCTGTGCTCGACAACATGCCTCTGGCCAAGCTCAAGTATTCATGGTCAAGCGATGGCACCAACCTGCTCATCAACCTTGACATGAAGGACAGCGAAATCAACAACCGCAACATCTTCATCACCGTAAGAAACGTAGAAGACCTCAACGGCAATACTATGGCCAACCCATACTCATGGGTGATCTATACCGACCGCAATATTCTCCGCTGGAACGACGACACCAAGATTGTCAAGATCAAGCAGAACGACACAGCCACCGGCGAAGCGGCATGGAAGAACATCACCTCGGTGAGCACAAACTACTATCTCGTGTCGTCATCGCCATACATCAAGATTAACGACGAGATGGGCATGGCGGCTCCTAACCGCACCAACTATCTCACCTACACCATCGAACAGGGCATGACCCCAGGCGAATACGACGAATATATCTGGCTCGTAGATGAGGACAACGACATGATCTCAACCCTCACCCTCAGCATCACCGTTGAGGCCGAGGCTCCAAAGTGGGCTGTTGACCGCACCAAGTTTGACCAGACCATGACTGTCATGGCAAGTGTTGAGAAGCGAATCAACGGTCACAGCATCATCGACACCGACACTCGCAATATCGTAGGCGCATTTGCGGGCTCAGAATGTGTGGGCGTAAGCAATATCAGCCACAACGACGAGCTGGCACTGCTCTACCTCAATATCTATGGCAGCCGAAATATCGAGGGCAAGGAACTCACCTTCTACCTCTGGGACTACAGTGCGGGCACTATCACACAGCTAATTCCAGAAAAGGCTGTCAAGTTTAAGGCCAACGACAGAATCGGCATGCCATCCGACAAGCCGCTGAGACTCATCAGTTCCGAGAGCACAATGCAAAACATCAGTCTCAACAAGGGCTGGAACTGGATAGCACTCAACGTGAAGCCTATCAACCCATCGTCAGCCAACACCGTGTTTATCGACAACCGCGTGTTTAGCGACGGCGACAAGATCAAAGACGATAGCCAGCACAGCGAATTCTCAATCTCTAAGAACAAATGGCTGGCCAACCAGATCAACTTCAGCTATCAGAAGGTTTACCACGTCTATGTTCATCAGCCAATAAACGTCAGCATCGCCGGAACATCACTATCCGAAGAGGACTACAAGACCCACATCACCAACGGATGGAACGAGTTCCCATACCTCTTGAGTTTCAGCCAGCCTATCAACCGTGCAATGGCCGATTTCCAAAAGGACGACAAGGCATCAGAGGGCGATATCATCAAGGGCTATAACAGCTTCGCAGTACTGTCTAACGACTACGGATGGATTGGTTCGCTGCTCACTCTCGAGCCAAACAACGGCTATTATCTCTTCCATACCGGCGAAGATTTCGACATCACAGTAAACAGCAATCCTGCCAACGGTAGCCGAAGCAGAGCCTTTGAGCCAAGCGGCAATGACCAGGCGCTGAATGCAGAACTCCAGCTCCCAAGCGCGGGCCAGAGTGAGAACAACATGATTATCATTGCGACACTTGCCGAAGGCGAAAACCTCCCAGAGGGAGCAACTGTTGAGGCATACGACGGCGACAAGCTCATCGGACAGACAGCACCTATCACCCTGCCCGACGGCACCAGCCGCTACTTCATCACCGTGCCCCAGACCAACGCACCTGTCGAGTTTATCGTAAGAGATGCCTACGACGAGACATACCGCGTAGGCAGCCTCCCATACGACGGCCTCACCTGCATCGGCTCGCTCACCAGTCCACACATCCTCTCGACCAAGAAGCTCACCGACGATTCCGAGACACTCTACGACCTCTCTGGTAAACGAGTAAACGGCACCAACAACGTCCGCAGCATCTACATCAAGAATGGACAGAAAATCATCAAACAATAATTCCGCAACTTGATTCCACGGAATTCTACGCAAAACCCCTGGGCAATCACACTGCCCAGGGGTTTTTATTGGTCACAACTATTTATGCTTACTTTTGAGCAGTCAGCCAGCAACTCTGCTCGCATATGAGCCGTCTGCTCCCCTAGGGAGGGGAGCTGTCGCGTAGCGACTGAGGGGTCGATAGTATAATTTGTTGCTATTCAGCCATTTGTACTTGTT
>JAZUHM010000049.1:0-5458 GCA_045641725.1 Bacteroidaceae bacterium
ACATCAAGCTGCACCTTTATTACTCACACATCGACTGGACACGCAACGATTATCCCGCCGGCCGCGTAGGCCGCAACACAGGCAAGGACCTCACCAAGGCCGACTGGCCATCCTACTACCGTTTCATGAACAATCAGCTCACCGAGCTCCTTACCAACTACGGCGAGATCGGCTGCATCTGGTTTGACGGCTGGTGGGACCACGACTCCATTCCTTTTGACTGGCAGCTCGAGGAGCAATACAAGCTCATCCACTCTTTGCAGCCAGCCTGCCTCGTGGGCAATAATCACCACCAGACTCCATTTGCGGGCGAGGATATCCAGATGTTTGAGAGAGATATTCCCGGCGAAAACGAGGCCGGTCTCTCGGGTCAGGACATCAGCCGACTGCCGCTGGAGACCTGTCAGACTATGAACGGCATGTGGGGCTATCGCATCTACGACCAGAACTACAAGAGCGTCTCGCAACTCATTCAGTTGCTGGTGCGCACCTCTGGCAAGGGCGCCAATCTGCTGATGAACATCGGCCCTCAGCCCGACGGCAAACTGCCACAGATTGCCCTCGACCGCCTCAAGGGCATGGGCGAATGGATGCGCCAGAACGGCGAGACAATATACGGCACACAGGCCGGTCCTGTCTATACCAACGACTATGTCAGCACCCAGAAGGGCAACAAGATATGGCTGCATGTGCTCAACCAATCCACAAGCGCCATCACACTGCCTATGGAGGCCAAAGTCAAGAGCGTCTGCGAATATAAGACCCAAAAGCCCCTGGCCTACAGCGCCAAGAAGGCAGAACTCTCCATCACAGGCATCGCTCCCGACAATGCCACCGACTACATCATCGAAATAACCCTAAAATAAAATCATACTACCCATGCAACTAATCGACGGAAAACTCACAGCTTCACAAATCAAGCAAGAAATTGCAAAGCAAGTGGAGCGCATCACCGCCAGCGGCGGCAAGCGCCCCCATCTGGCCGCAATACTCGTAGGCCACGACGGCGGCAGCGAGACCTATGTGGCCAACAAGGTAAAAGCCTGCAAGGAATGCGGATTTGACTCCACCCTGCTGCGCTTTGAAAGCGACATCACCGAGCGCAAGCTCCTTGAAGAGGTAGATAAACTCAACACCAATCCCGACATCGACGGATTTATCGTGCAGCTCCCCCTGCCTAAGCACATCGACGAGCAGAAGGTGATCGAGGCCATCGACTATCGCAAGGACGTTGACGGATTCCACCCCATCAATGTGGGCCGTCTGGCCATTGGTCTGCCTTGCTTCATCTCTGCCACCCCGCGCGGCATCCTCGAGCTCCTGCACCACTACGGCATCCAGACCTCGGGCAAGAAGTGCGTCGTCCTCGGCCGCTCCAACATCGTGGGCAAGCCAATGGCACAGCTCATGATGCAAAAAGCATATGGCGATGCCACCGTCACCGTGTGCCACTCCCACAGCAAGAATCTCAAGGAGGAATGCCGCCAGGCCGACATCATAATCGCAGCCATAGGCCAACCCGAGTTTGTGACCGCCGACATGATCAAGCCGGGAGCCGTAGTGATCGACGTCGGCACTACCCGCGTTCACGACACGACCCGCCCCAAGGGCTTCCGCCTCTCGGGCGACGTCAAGTTCGACGAAGTAGCTCCGCTGTGCTCCTATATCTCGCCAGTGCCCGGCGGCGTTGGCCCTATGACCATCTGCTCGCTGATGATAAACACCCTGCTTGCCGGTCAGAAAGAGATTTATCCATAGCCCCGCGCCAATCCTTATTCCAATACCAACAATAATTATCACCATCATGAGACGCTTTGCCATCATCATTATCTGCGCTGTCATCAACATCACCATTGCCAGCGCCCAATCCAAAGTCTATTTCACCAAGACCATCACCCCAGAGTCGCTGCTCGACATCTATAAGGCACTCGGCGTGGAGGCCACAGGCCGCGTGGCTGTCAAAATCAGTACCGGCGAGGCTGGCGGCCACAACTACCTCAAACCAGACCTTATCCGCAATCTCGTTGACCACGTTGACGGCACCATCGTAGAGTGCAACACCGCCTATGGCGGCAAGCGCATGAAGCCAGAAGACCACTGGGCCACAATCCATGACCACGGCTTCGACTCTATCTTTGCCGTCGATATCATGGACGAATACGGCGAAATCCGCATCCCCGTGAAAGACAAGACTCATATCAAATACAACATCGTAGGCGCACATCTGGCCAACTACGACTTTATGATCAACCTCGCCCACTTCAAAGGCCACGCAATGGGCGGATTTGGCGGCGTACTCAAAAATGCATCCATCGGCGTGGCATCGTCACGAGGCAAGGCATACATTCACACCGCTGGCTATACCTCTGAGCTCAATGATATGTGGAACCACGTCAACGACCAAGACGGATTCCTCGAGAGCATGGCAGCCGCAGCACAAGCCGTGCACGAGTATTTCGGCGGCAAGGTGCTGTATATCAATGTGCTCAACAACATCTCTATCGACTGCGACTGCTCGTCGCACCCCAAGGCCCCAGAACTGCAGGACATCGGCATCATGGCATCAACAGATCCCGTGGCGCTGGACAAAGCCTGCCTCGACATAATCTACGGCATCAAGCCAGAGCCGGGCAACGACAACACCTCGCTCATCAAGCGCATCGAGAAGCAGCACGGCGGCCACATCATCGACTGGGGCGAGAAAATCGGCCTCGGCACCAAGAATTACAAGCTTGTCAGCCTCGACAAGAAATAAGTCCCCCCACCACAGACTTTACCGACAATCTACTGCGGCTCATGCCCTATCGGGCCCAATGAGCGGCAATCCTCAACGTTTAACCACATCGATATTCCCTACCTTATTATTATATATTACACAGCCTATGAACAACACATGCAAAACCCTCTTGCTGCTATTGCTCGGACTGCCTCTTTATACCAAGGCCCAGCTTGAGCTTCGCCAGCAATCACTGCCAAATCCTGACAATGAGCCCATGCCTTGTCATCCGCTGCCATCAGAACGTCAGCTTCTATGGAATGAGACTGAGTTCTACGCCTTCTTCCATTACGGAATGAACACCTTTACAGGAAAGGAATGGGGAAATGGCGATGAAGACGAGTCAATCTACGCCCCCACCACTATGCCAGATCCCGAGCAGTGGCTCACCGCTGTCAAAGCGGCCGGCATGAAGGGCGGCATTGCCGTCGTAAAGCATCACGACGGTTTCTGCCTCTGGCCCACAGCCACCACCACCCACAACATAACCCGCGCCGGCAACGACAACGGTCGCAATGCCAACATCCCCAAACTATTTGCCGACGCCGCCAGAAAACTCGACATGAAGTACGGCTTCTATGTCTCCCCGTGGGACCGCAACTCCGCCTATTATGGCGAAGACAACTATGTGGTCGATGTATTCCTCAAGCAATGCGAGGAACTTGCCCAGTACGGCTCAGACCAGTTTGAGATGTGGTTTGACGGCGCCAATGGCGGCACTGGCTACTATGGCGGCAAGGGCGGCAATGTTTCTGTTGATGAAGACTATTATTACGACATACCCAATCTTCGCGACCGTGTCCACCAGATTGCACCAAATTGCGTGATGTGGGGCGTAGGCGGCGAGGCCCGCTGGATTGGCAACGAAGCCGGCTGGGCTGGCGAGACCAACTGGGCCATGATGGACCCTACCGTAAAGACTAACGCCGTGCGCCAAACCGGCCAGGAGGAATCATGGCTCTGGCACCCTGGCGAGAGCGACGCCAAGGCCACCACATCAGGCTGGTTCTGGCATCAGGGCGAAGGCGTGCTCAGCGCCGAGCGCCTCTTCCAGATGTATCTTGAGACCGTGGGCCGCAATGCCACACTGATTCTCAATTGTCCACCCGACAAGACCGGCAAACTGCCAGCCGCCACCGTCAATCGCCTCAAGGAATTCGGACAACTCCGCAATACACGCTTTGCCACCGATTTCGCAAAGACTGCCACCATCACTGTCAGCCAAACCCGCAAAGCAGGCGAAAACCGCACTTATAAGGCCACCAACATGACCGACGGCAATACCGACACCTACTGGGCTCCGGAAGACTCTACCACCAGCGCCACAATCACCTTGAGCTGGCCATCTGCCAAGACCCTTCGCTATCTCCAGATGCAAGAATACATCCGCCTTGGCCAGCGCGTAAAAGACTGGAAAGCAGAATACACCGCCGACGGCACAACATGGACCGAACTTGCGCCAGACATACAGACCACCACTATCGGCTACAAGCGCATACTGCCTCTCAACGGCAGCACCTCGGCCAGCTATGGCAATGGTTTCCAGGCAAAAGCCTTGCGCATCACTATCAGCGACAGCCGCGCCTGCCCGCTCATTTCTAACATTAGCGTCTATTAATCCTTCAATAACAGTCAACGACTAAAGAACAACCATTATGAAAAAGATTATTCTCCTCGCGCTGATATTGACAGGACTCACCGCCGCAGCGCAAACCATCACCTTCGACACCAACGACTACAAGGCCATCGGCGTTTATGACACCTGGGCAGAAAGCCCCTTCCGCACCAACCAGCTGGAGGGCAATGCTGCCGTCATCACCAACCACCTCAACCAGATAGACGACGTGCTGGGCGAAGCACCCAACCCGTCCAGCAATATCGTAGGCCTGCAACGCAGCCGCTATGGCAGCAACACCTACGGACTTCGCGTTGATCTCAACGAGCCATTCCGCCTCACCAAGGAGCCGCGCTATGTGCATGTACTCGTCAATAAACCAATAGAAAGCCGCATGCTCATTTGTGGCCTGGGCAAACGCACAGAATCTGCCTGGAGTTGGCAGAACGGCAACTGCGAACAGTTTAAAGTGGCCACAGCCACCAAGGTCAAGGCCAACACCTGGGTTGACGTAGTCGTGCCAATCAATGGCTTCAGTTATGCCGACCCAACCAAAGACGGCATAGACATTCAATCTCTCGTCATTTGCCCAGACCTCCGCTCAATGCAGAATGGCGAAGAAGATTTTATCTGCTATATCGACCAGATCGAAATCAACGACAATCCATCACCCCGCTTCACCACGCAGATGTACGCAATCAGCTTTGACCCAGAGGAAAAAGTCACCCGCTCAGACCGCCACCTCGACGGCGTGGGACTGGCGCAGCAAACAGTCAGCGGCCTTAGCGCCAAGCACTACAACGACCTCACCACCACAGCCATCTTTGGTGCCAAGGCGGGCAAGAGCGTGACCCCAACCTTCAGTTTCACCGGCAACTGGATGTCTGGCTATATCTATGTTGACTGGGGCAACGACGGCAAATTCTCCTACAACATACAGACCAACGGCCGCCCAGCCGCAGGCAGCGACGTGGTCAGCTATTGCGCCTACAACCCCAATGAGGCCACCGGCGAAGGCCCTGCCTCATGGCTCAAGAGCAATGGTACCACCGCCAGCAATGGCAATA
>JAZUHM010000050.1:0-8878 GCA_045641725.1 Bacteroidaceae bacterium
ATGGCTACGATCCGACTTAGAGCGGCGGCAAAATAATCTTCAAGAGCTACAAAAACTCGGAGACGGCAAAAGGTATCGCGTGCGACTGGCTATACGAGAACGAGTGCAACAACTTTACAGAGCAGCAGGACACCGACCTCCGGCCCAACGTCAGGAAGGGCACCTTCTACGACTGGAACCCATGCGGGGAGTTCTGGATCCACAAGACACACGGCGAGGCAGACATCCACCGGAGCAACTGGCAAGACAACCCCTTTCTGACAGCTGCCCAGCTGGAGTACTTTGAGACGCTCAAGCGGAACTACGAGAGCCCCACGGCCAGCGCTCTCGACATCTACAACTTTAATCGCTACTACCTCGGCATTGATAGCGAGCTGCGAGGTCAGATCTTCATGGAGGAGGCGCTCACGTTCTGCGATCAGGAAGAGGTGCCGACGGATCTGTACAACGTCCGCGTATTTGGCGACCCGTCTGCTATGGTCGGATCCGACTGGTTCCCGGTTGTGCTTTCGGCAAAATCGAAGAGCACCGGCAAGATCTACATCCTCGACGTTTACAGTACGAATACCGCCGGGCGTGAGGCTATCGTAAAGCAGCTGTACGAGTGGCTCGGGAGCTACGACCGGGTCAAAGTATGGATCGAGACGAACGGCTATATCGGCGAGGAGTTTTTCAAGTACGCCAAAAACTCACGCATCCCGGTGCAGAGCTGGTACAGTACCCGCAACAAGTTCGAGCGTATATGCGCGGCTCTCGAAGGCATCCGCGACACGTTCGTTTTTGTTCGCACACCCCGCCTACATGACTATATGCAGCAGGTATACGAATTTTCCAACAAGTGCGCGCACGACGACAACCCGGACGCGCTCGCATCTACATATTACCTCCACCAATACACGTAATACTATGACACGAGAAGAAAAACGCCAGTACATGCGAGAATATCGCGCTGAGGGCTTCGGAAAGATGGCCGACCGTAAATACTACCTGAAGAATGTCGAAAAGCTCCGTGAGGCCTCGAAATTGAGGTATCTGAGGCGGAAAGCTCGAAAGTCTTCGCGAGAATAATATGCAGCCGTTGTGAAAATACGAAATTCTTCGTATTTTTGCGGCGGTTTTTGATTTTAATATGAAATTATACGACAACATACAGCGATTTTTTCGCGGCGGTAAGAGGCTGATCTCCGGCTTCGGTTTCGGCGCGTTTGGCGGATGGAACGGCTGCATCGGCTCGCATCAGTTCGCGGATCTGATTTTTCAGAACACCGTAGAGCTGCTGACTGACCTCAACCATGACGTAAGCTGGCGCTTCAAGGGCACCAACACCCCGAAAGAGGTGGCCTTTGACCGCTTCTTCAAGAAATACGCCGGGCTTGTTCATTACAAGTTTTACCGCGACGGATTTGTGGTTATCGGCCACACCATGAGCGGAGAGGGCGTTACGGCGTTCCACGAGTTCCACATCTGCAAGCGTGAGGAGTATTCCATGCGCACGGACAACGGCTTCGTTTTCATTGAGAGCCTCGTTGACGGCATGGATATTTACACGCTCGAGAGCCCTATCCATCAGACCACCGGCAAGAGCGACTACGAGGTGCTGCATCCGTTCCGGGAGTACCTCGATAACGCTCTCAACGCATCCAACACGGTGTGCAAGCACATGGGCGCTTTTGTTGTCGGCTGCCCAAAGAACCCGAGCAATGGCCCCACCAGCATCGAGCTCGACGAAGACGAAAAGAAGGCGCTCGAGAAAGAGGTGCAGGAGGGCTACGGAGCCCTGAACAAGCAAAATCAGTTCCTCATCATGAGCCGGGAGATGGGCTTTCAGGTTATCAGCCTCGCCTCTCTCGATCTCAAAACGACGGAGCGCGTAAAGACGGCCGTGCTGGCCATCGCAGACCGCATCAAGGTACCGGCCAACCAGATCGGAATAATCGACGCAAACAGCTCGAAGAGCCTCTCCAACGGCTCAGAGCTCCGCGAGGGAGACTACAACAAATACCAGAGCTTCGAGCGCCTGCTGGACTACACTTTTGTGCAGCTGGCACGCGAGGCGGGTATCGAGCCCGGAGCGACTGAGATTGTGGACGGTCAGCCGGTAGCATCTTATTATGTTATCTATAACAAACCAAAACAGCAAGCTTTATGAGCAAAAACGCAAAGGAGTGGCGCCGGCTTAAGCAGGATGCCACTTTGATAGGAGACTGGGAAGAGATCAAGGCCCTGCCGCTTTCCTCTCTGACCAAAAACGCCGAAGACACGGAGGTGCTCGACGGCCTCATCGTTAAGGGGTACGAGACCAAGTTCGAGGACGGTACCAACACGAACGGCGAGCGATACACTAAGGACTCGATCGACCGTTTCATTCAGGAGTATTTCGTCGAAAAGAAGCTCAACATGCCGGTAGACATCGAGCATGACAGTCGCCCGGAGTGGCTGGCAGGCCGCGTGATCTACATCGAGAGCAATACGACCGGCTTCTACTACGTAGCATACATCCCACGCACCTACATGCACTACGAGCACGTGAAGAGCCTGCTCGCAAACAAGATCCTGCAGGGCTTCTCGAAATGCGGATGGGCAACTGACTGGGAATGGCTCCGAGACCCGAAGACCGGGGAAGAGTACGAGCTCGTAAAGGAAATCATGGTAGTTCGCATGTCGATCGTCAGCACCCCGGCAAACGGCGTGAGCTTTGAGAAGGTTCAGGAGATCCAGAACGCGACCCGCTTCCGGAAGCTGACCGACGAAGGCGACCCGGACCACGAGACAACCAAAAAAGAAAGCAGCGCATTCGCTGCCATGTTTAACCATAAATAACGATTTTTCTGTATGAAAAAGAAAGTTTTGAACGCAGCACAAGTGCTGAAGATTAAGAACGCCTTTGCTCCTGAATCTCAGGCGCAGGCTGCAGCGGATGCTATCATCGAGGCCATCGAAGCAATGGCATCCGACGCAGACGATCACGAATTTGAGGAGCTCGCCGAAAAGGTGACCGGCATCCTCGAGTCTCTCAAGACTGTGCCCGAACCGGTGCAGGAGTTCATCCACAACGCCATCGCTGCAAAGATGCAGACGGTTTCCAACGTTGCAAGCGCTAAGGGCGTATCGAAAGAGGTACGCAACGAGGTTTGCAAGGCTATCCTCTCGTTCCACGGCGAGAAGGGCGAAGCTCTCCGTAATCAGGTGGAGGCTATTTGCGTTAAGAACGGCATCTCCGGCCTCACCTTCGGCGAGCTGATCGACTACACCATCGTTGACAAGTTCGGCAAAGAGGACCGCCTCTACAACATGCTGCACCAGACCCGCGTCTCTCGCTTCTTCTATTCGGAGAACGACATGAGCACCGCTGCAGCTATTGCAAAGCAATGGGACAAGACCTCTGCAGCAGGTGTGCAGAAGGACATCCAGCAGCTCGACGTAACTCCGAAGACCATCCTCACCGACTACATCTACAAGCGCCAGCAGGTAGCTCAGTCCGATATGGACGAGATCGAGCGCGTAGGTGAAGGCGCAAGCTTTATCGGCTACATCACCGAGGAGCTCCAGCGCGTAGTCGTTAACACAATCGTGATGGCCATCCTCATCGGCGACGCTGTTAACGCTGACGGAAAGAAGGTGACTGTCTTCGAGTCTATCGCAACCAAGACCCAGACCGACGCTTTCACCCGCGTTGTTACCGCTGCTGCTGCAGTTCCGACTGTTGCAGAGGTTCGCGGAGCTGCCGACCAGATCCTCAACCCGAACGCTCTCAAGAAGGTGGCCATCATGAACGCCACCACGAAGACCGCTCTCGCTGGCTACCGCTATGCAGAAGGTGGCGACCTCTATTTCCGTTCGGACGAAGAGCTCGCTGGCCAGCTCGGCGTAGACGAGATCTACACCACCGACCTCATGCTCGGCAAGGGCGTTATCGTGATGCTCCCGGACGAGTATTGGGTGCTCGACAAGAACACCATCGAGGTTGCATACCCGACGTGGGAGCGCAACATGCTCAACTGGCAGTACGAGAAGAATATCGGCGGCAAGATCCACGGTCTCCTCTCTACCGCTTACATCAAGCCGGGCGCGTAAGCACAAAAACAAGCCTCAGGAGCGGCGATCGTGTCGCTCCGGGCAATTCCTCAATTATAAAATTTTGACGCTTTATGACGAAAGAATGGTATCAGCAGCACGGTTACAAGCTGGGCCTCAATTTTGATCAGAGCCAGATCGACAGAGCAGAGCAGGAGGTAAAGGCCGCATACGTGCACCGCATCCTCCCTGACGCTGATCCGGATAGTGACGATGAGGTCGCACGTTGTGTGGCCGATCTTGCATTTTTGAGACTGAGCCGGCAAAATACGTTTTTGACCCGCTCAGGAGCGAAAGAGAAGACCGGTCAGAACAGCTACACGGCGAGCGCTGAAGCTACGCTCGGCGAGATGGCCAGCACCTGCAAGCTCTGGATTGAGAAGCTCCGCCAAAAGCCCGGCGCCGTAGCTGGTGCCAAAGTTCGTGATATTTGCCACGTATATTTCAAATCAAATTATTTCAACGTATGACACCTTGCGATAACAGCACCCTCGCTCGCAGCATTGCGCTCGAGTGCGATACCCCGCTCAACGGCGGCTCAAAAGGTCGAGCTGTCTACATCCCATTCGCTCACATCGCGACGATCGCGGTATCTTCGAGCAATCCCCGCGTGATCACCGCGATTACGCTCAAGGAGGGCAAGAAGACCGTAGCGATCAATAACGTGACCAACGCTCAGCCGTTCGGCGGTTCTACGACCACCGGCAACACGGATGCCGGTCGCGCTCGCTACGTGAAGACCTTCTCTTTCCTCGTGCCTCTCCGCGGCGCTGACGTTTCGGAAGACACCATCGAGGCACTCGTTAACGACCCGGAGGGCGGTCTGATCATTTCGGAGAAGGCAGACAAGCGCGGTCTCGGATCGTTCGAGGCCATCGGTCTGCAGTCTGCTGCAAAGATCGACCCGACTACGATCAATCGTGACGAATACGCCAACGGCGGCGCATGGGCTATGTCGGCAACTTGCACAGAGGACTATGCCGAGTGCAACCTCTTTGCGACCGACTATGAGACCACGAAGGCCCTCTTCGACGAGCTCTATCTGACCAAGAGCTTCTAATCCAGCCCCGGGGAGAAATCCTCGGGACTTTGCATAGCGAGGTAGAGCAGAGGTAGCTCACCGGGCTCATATCCCGGAGGTCGGCGGTTCGACTCCGCCCCTCGCCTCTCTCAATTCTAATTTTTGACAGAGTATGAAAACGATTGTAAAGACTTACGATCTCGCCACGACCGGCAAGATCCTGCAAATCCCTCTTGTAGTCCTCATGCGTGCTGCCGGTACCGGCGAAGCTTCCGAAGGTGAGCTCCCGGCAGAGTTCCTCGATAAGCTGCTGCTGAACATCATGCGTCCGGGCGTTTCGGGCGCTGTGCGCATCACTACTGACACCCGGAGGCCGGTATACTATACCGTTGACGGCTCAAATCTGGTGCTCTCTGCCAGCGGCCTCGATGGCGGCGTTAACCGCGTGAAGATTATCACGCAGTATGGTACCAACACCCGCTCCCTGCTGATTATTGACCTCAACGTTCCGGAGAATATCCTCTGGCTCCGTTCCGACGAGCAGACGCTCCCGCTCCAGCGCATGCCGGAGAAGGATGGCGAGCTCGAAGGCGTTCGCTACTACGCATACGGCTACGCATACGCCGAGCAGCTCGTATGGCTTACATCTGAGGAGCACACCAGCCTCGCAGGTAACGTGACGGCACTCTATGGCGAGTCGCTCGATACGGAGCTCGCAGACGCTGTAGAGCTCACCAATGCGCGCCTCGTGCGCAACTATCAGGGCGGCGAGATCTTCGACCCGGAAGAGGTTGTAGATCTCTCGGCTGTTGAGAGCTTCGGAGCTGGTGGTTCAGGCATGGAGCAGTACCGCCTCACGCTCGTGACCGGTCGCGACGCTCATTTCGTGGATCCGAAGGGCAACCGCATGACCTTTGAGGACGTTAAGGCTGCCGTGCTCGACCCGACCAAATTCGTGTATCTCGACCACGCCGACTGCTACCACATCCCCTGCTTTGTTGTAGACGAAGAGGGTAACGAGGCCATCGGCTTCACATCTACTTTCTCCGTCAACGGAGCCCCGCACGTGGAGCGTGTGGCCATCAATCAGGACGGCCAGATCAATACGCACAACTACGAGCTTCTGAGCACGGAGTCGGAATGGTACGGCACGCAGGAGGAGTACGATGCCATCGCAGAAAAAGACCCCAAAGTTACTTACTACATTTACGAGGAGGAGTAAGCTATGTCAGTACATCGAAATAATAAGGCCGTAGCCTCTATATTTCGCGGTGAGCAGCCAATCGGTCGAGCATATCGCGGCGACCGATTGGTGTTCCAAAAAGGCGGTGGCGCGCTTGATTTCCTAAATTTTACGGCCGTAGAGGATGGGTCTTCGGTCAAGTATACCAAAAGCACATACGAAAGCGCAGAATACTCCTACGATAAGGTAACGTGGGCAAATGCGAGTAGCGTGGTTATCTCGCTGAATAGTGGTCAAAAAGTGTATTTTAGAGGAGTAATTCAATCATCAAAGACAACATCAAAGACTGCTATTTTTACTATGACCGGAAAAATAGCAGCAGGCGGAAGTATTCAGTCAATGCGAAATGGTGATCCATTGGACGATTTAGTGACGACAAATTGTTATTATAATATGTTCAATGGTTGCACCTCTTTGGTTAAAGTAGCCGAATTGCCTGCAACAACGTTGGCGACAAATTGTTATAGTAGAATGTTTTTTGGTTGCACTTCTTTGGTTAAAGTACCCGAATTGGCTGCAACAACGTTGGCGACAAGTTGTTATGACGGCATGTTCAATGGTTGCACTTCTTTGGCTCAAGCACCTAAAAGACTACCAAGCAAGGATGCAGTACTGCAATGCTATGAGTATATGTTTATGAATTGCACTTCTTTGGTTCAAGCACCCGAATTGCCTGCAACAACGTTGGAGCAAAGTTGTTATAGAGGTATGTTCAATGGTTGCACCTCTTTGGTTAAAGTACCCGAATTGCCTGCAACAACGTTGGCGACAAATTGTTATTATAATATGTTCAATGGTTGTACCTCTTTGAAATATATTAAGTGTCATGCGATAACGGGAGCATCAGGAGAAAACATGTACAATTGGTTAGTAGACGTTTCACCATCGGGAATATTTTATAAAAAATCGGGCGTATTATATACCAGAGGAGAGAGCGGCATACCTTTTAATTGGACGATTGTCGAATTTTAAATCTTGACATTATGGAAGAAAAACTTTTGCAAGCCCCAGAGGGCAAAGTCTATACCTCCTACAAGGAGGGTGACGAACAAATCGTATACGGCAAACAAATCTCCTATCGCAGCCCCGAACCGCCTGCAGGCTGGTATCTCATGGAAGAAGCCGAAGCGCAGCGCATAGAGGCTGAATTTGCGGCAAAACGCGAAGCCGAAGAGGCCGCTATGCGTGAGGCTATGGAGGCTGTAGAGGAGGGCGAGGAGTGATGCACAAGGTATCTCGATATTTCGACCTCCGGGAGCTGGTGAGCAAGCCGGTATACCAGAAATACGGGAGCTTCGCGTGGGCGGCTTTTGACAGTCGCCTGCTCGATGTTATCGTATGGCTCCGGGAGGGTCTCGGCATCCCGCTGGTCTGCAACAACTGGGCACAAGGTGGCCAGCACCAGCAGAGAGGCCTCCGGGAAAACACATGTAAGATCGTGGCCGACAAAACGAAGGACCGGCAGATATATCTCTCCGGGCACAATCTCGGCAAAGGCGTGGATCTCTCCAGCGGTCAGATGAGCGCTCGCGATATACGCAAGTGGATCCGTGCAAATATCGACTCGTGCCCGTGGCCTATCCGCCTCGAAGACGATAAGAGTGCCCCCACGTGGGTGCACGTTGACACGATGAATAACACAGACAAAAAACTCATTGAATTTTCAGCATGAATCACATCAGAGAGACAAAATTTGTAGCGCTTCTGATAGCGGCTATTTTGGCGTTTTTGCTTGTATCTATCCTGCTGTCAGGATGCAAGACAGTCCGGGTCGGAACAAGTCACGAGCGCGACAGCGTGCGCATTGAGCAGCAAGTCGACACATTCATTCGAGAGATTATCGACAGCGTGCGCGTTCAGATGCCATGCAGCGACACAATAGAGGTCGCATACGTGGAGCGCTGGCGCACGGAGTATGTGAAGCAAAAAACCGCATCCGTCGATACGTTCTACCTATCAAAATGCGATACCATATTCCAGCCGTACCCGGTCAAAGAAGAGGTTATTAAAAACAGCGGATTTGCTAAGTTATGCATCTGGTATTTTTGGATTACGTTCGTTTCGTTTTTGATATATCTTCTGCTGCGCTATCTAAAACGCCGATGGGTCATTATGTAAAACCGATAGCCGTGCCTTCCGGGTGCGGCTTTTTTTATGTACCTTTGCAGCCGTAAAAATCACGATACCATGATACACTATGACAAAAACACAGCTCGCGAGGTTGCACAGCGTTACGGCGAGCACTACACGATTGAGGAAACGCTGGAGATAATACGGCCACGGCTGGCCTTCATGGGCGACGACGATACCATCTGGGACGCCTACGTAGCCCTGAACATGGCGTGGAGCCTTACAATCGGAGAGGGTCGGGATTAGCTCCCGGCTCTCTTTGTTTTCGCGAGATTTGCGAGCAGCTGTTGCGCCGTGCCGAAAAAAAAAGTAATTTTGCAAGCAAAATTAAAAATTTGCAGAATGAAACGAGACGAAAAACTTACTACGCTGGAGGGGTGGATCATCGCGGTTGTTGCGATGGCCGTTCT
>JAZUHM010000051.1:0-3987 GCA_045641725.1 Bacteroidaceae bacterium
ATCAACCCAAATAATTCATTGGATGACCTAATGAACTATTTGAGTCGATTGATAATTATCTTCTTATACTACTGATTACTTGCCTTTCATCTTTGACTTTGAGTCGTTGGAGTAGCTAAAGAGGAAATACACCTGCTGGGCGGTGAGCACGGTCTTGAACTTCTGGGTATAGGCTTTGCGCACCTCGAGCACCTTGGCGTCTGACTGCCAGCGGGCATTGTTCAACGAATTGGCTTGTTCTGCCGTCAAGGCATTCTTCTTGATTTGAGTGGCGTACTTGGCCTTCATATTGTCATAAATATCCTTAGCGGCATGCAACTCCTTGAGATACGCATAATACAAAGGCTGCAACTTTGCTTTTACATCCTTGTTTAAATTCATTTGCGTTGACACATAGGCAAAACGTGCCTTATCTTTTTCTGACTGCGCATACATCAGCGCGGGCAGCATTGCAATCATTGCAACAAGCAAAATTTTCTTCATGTTCATTCTTATATAATTAATAATGTACGTACATTATATATAAAAGAAAGCGAGTCGGCCTATAAGCGGAGTTTTGTACTGACACATAGCCAGCGCTTGTCATTTATCTGGGCCGCAGGTTGCCATACGGCTCTATCGTGCTACCCTCCGGCGCAAATTCGGGATTACTCAGACGGACAGCCCTCGGTCGCCGGTTTACATGCACTTTCACCCTCTGCCACGCACACCCTGACTGTCACCAGTCCTGGTCGTGAGCTCTTACCTCACGTTCTCACCCTTACCCCCTGAGAGGCGGTTGTTTTCTTCTGCGTTGCGGTACCCTCGCGAGCACTTCCAGATTAAGAAGCAAAGTGTCCTATGGTGCCCCGACTTCCCTCAGGCGACTCATGGCCGCCAGCGACAAGCCGGCCTACTCGCATGCTCTTTCATTATTTCGGTAGCAAAAGTAATCAAAAAAGATTAAAAAAGAGACAAGAAACTCTAAACTATTCTTAAACAAAACACAAATATGGTTAAATGATTTCAAATTTTAGCAAATTCATACCCTCAAAGCACCATAAATATCGTAAGATATTATATTTTTGCACACCGAAAAACAAAACATAACACTATAAAATATGAACACACACAATCTCAAGACATTTGCAAGCGCCCTGGCTTTGTCTCTTTGCATGGCCACAGCAAGCGCTGCGGGCAGTACCGACGTGCGCACTGCCTCACCAATGATTGACCTCACTCAGGCCGCAGAAAGCACAGTCAATTCTGTCGTTTATATCAAAGTAACCACTGCTGGCAAAACCCAACAGATGGAATATGTTTTTCCATTTGAAGATTTATTTGGCGACATGTTTGGCTTTGGCAATGGTCAGCGCCGCAAGCAACAGGTCGAAACACCTAAGCGCCAGTCAAGTGGCAGTGGAGTCATTATCTCTACCGACGGCTACATTGTCACCAACAACCATGTAGTGCAGGATGCCGACGAAATCAATGTGACCCTCAACGACAAGAAAGAGTTTAAGGGACGCATCATCGGCACAGACAAGACCACCGACCTTGCCCTCATCAAGATTGAGGCTGAAAACCTGCCCGCCATTCCTATCGGCGACAGCGACAAGCTCAAACTTGGCGAATGGGTTTTGGCTGTGGGCAATCCTTTTAGCCTCACAAGCACCGTCACTGCCGGCATCGTAAGCGCCAAATCGCGCTCGCTCAGAGCCAATGACGTAGAATCGTTTATCCAGACAGATGCCGCCATCAACCCAGGCAACTCGGGCGGCGCCCTGGTCAACGCAAAGGGCGAGCTCGTGGGCATCAACGCCATGCTCTACAGCCAGACGGGCTCATTCTCTGGCTATGGCTTTGCCATTCCTACCACTATCATGAACAAGGTGGTTGACGACCTCAAGCGCTACGGCACTGTGCAGCGCGCCCTGCTCGGCATCAGCGGAACTGACCTCGACAAATACATCGACGAGCAAAAAGCCAAGGGCAAAGAAGAAGCAGACCTCGACTTTGGCACCACACAGGGTGTGATTGCGCTTGAAGTGCCAATAGACGGCGCTGCCGCAGCTGCGGGCATTGAAGAGAAAGACGTAATCACCGCCATCGACGGCAAACCTGTCACCTCTATGGCTACACTGCTCGAGATACTCGCATCTCATCGCCCCGGCGACAATGTTAAAGTCACTCTCCTCCGCAAGAAAAAAGAAATTGTAAAGGAAGTCACACTCCGCAACGTACAGGGCAACACCGACCTCGTGACAGAGGTTGACCCCAACAGCCTCGGCGTAGGCCTCAAGCCACTTACATCTGAGCAGAAGAAAGAGCTTGCCCTCAGCAACGGACTGATGGTAATCTCTGTAAAAGACGGCAAGATGAAAGACGCCGGCATCACCAAGGGCATCATCATCATCGAGGTCAACGGCAATAAGATGAACACCCTGACAGACTTTGACGAGACCGTCAAGGCCGCCAACTCATCCAACGACCCTGTGCTCTGGATCAAAGCAAAGACTCAGAGCGGCCTCAACAAGAGCTATGTGGTAGAACTCACCGACTCATCTAAAGACAAATAATCCCTACCCCATCCCCTCATTTGCAAAATCCGCGGCACCTTACTGATGCTGCGGATTTTTACATTATCCAAGAGGCAAAAAATCTGTAAAATATGATTTTTGACACGCACATGACCACAAACTGCAAAAAAATTATTACATTTGCACATAGCGCAATATTGTGCTTATAGACTTTGACAACAACAAAATCACATTTAATAACATGAAAAGTATTCTGAACTACACTTTGATCATCGCCCTCGCGGTATTGCCAATGAGCTATCTGCGGGCGGACAACGTAAACATCACACCGCGCCCGCTCAACGTGACTACACAAGGCGGACAACTCACGCTGCCAAAGACTATCACCGTCGGCGCACCGGGCATGAGCGCCGCGCTCAAGGCTGACGTCAGCAATTTTGTTGCGTCATTCAACGCCGCAGCCGCCGGACACAAGGCAAAAGTCTCTGCCAAAGCCAATGCCTTTGTGCAGCTCTCGCTCGACAAGTCAATGCCAGCAAGCACTTACGGCACCGAGGGCTATAATCTCTCTATCACACAAAGCGGTATCAAAATCAGTGCGCCCACAGAGCTCGGTCTCTACTACGGTTTGGTAAGTCTTAAAAAGCTCATGCCAGCCAACGTGGCTACTGGAGTAAAAGGCACCGCGAGCAGTCCATACACACTGCCTTTGGTAGATATTGCCGATGCGCCGCGCTTCCGCTATCGCGGCTTTATGCTCGACTGTTCACGCCACTTCTATGACGTTAAGGAGCTCAAGCACATCATCGACCTCATGGCCATCTACAAGATGAACAAGTTCCACTGGCATTTCACCGACGACCAGGGCTGGCGCGCCGAAATCAAGAAATATCCCAAGCTCACAACACAAGCTGCCACCACTGGCAACTCGTGGATTGTGGATTATAACGAAGGCCCATACTGGACCAACCAGCAATACGGCCCATTCTACTACTCACAGCAGGACATGAAGGACATTGTTGCCTATGCTGCAGAGCGCCATATCGACGTGATTCCAGAGATTGAATTCCCTGGCCACGCCTTGGCGTGCATGGACGCCTATCCGCAGTTCTCCTGCAACCCCGCAGGCAAACACGGCGGCGTGATGCCCTATGGCGTGAGCCGCGACGTGCTCAACGTAGCCAATCCCGAGGCCATGCAGTTTGTGTATGACATCCTCACCGAGATTATGGACATCTTCCCAAGCAAGATTATCCACATCGGCGGCGACGAATGCCCGACCAAGGCATGGGAAGGCAATGAGCAGTGCAAACAAAAGATGCAAGACATGGGCCTCACCCACATCCGCCAGTTGCAGAGCCACTTCAACAAAGACGTGGCCGACTTCATAGCCAAGCGCGGCCGCCGTCTGGCCACTTGGAGCGAGAGCCTCGACTGCGAGGGTGCCGACACCGAGCTCATGGCATCT
>JAZUHM010000052.1:0-2388 GCA_045641725.1 Bacteroidaceae bacterium
CCCACGCTGGGAGTATTATTTCTCACACGACTGCCTGGCTCCATCTGCCGGCTGGTTCTATAGCGAGTGGAACTGGGCACACGAACTCGAGGGTGAATGGGGTGCCAGCGACAAGGGAGCACAGATGAAGGCCGACCGCACTTATTATACACCAGCCCCCGAAGGCAATACCGTAGATGAGGCCAACAAGCTTCTTGCCAAATACATCCTGCCCGTTCTGCTCACCGACAAGAGCGTCAAGTACACCTATCGTGCTTTGGAAACCGACCTCACCTCCGTGCTTACGGTCGATGCCGTGCTGGGTGCTCCTGTTGCTATGCCTATCGTAGGCGAGACCAATATTGATGGCGAGACAGTCACCGCAGTCATTAAACTTGACGGCACCGAACTCGACAACATGACCATCCCCAACGATGCCACCAAGGGCGAGCATACTGCTGAGTTCATCATCAACGATGGTACGGTAATTAAATTCAAGGTGAACGTGGACAACGAATATGCCACAGGCGACATCACAGGCGACGGCAAAATTCACTTCATGCATGCCAAAGACTACATCACCAATATTGACGAGCATGGTGTCAAGAAGTACGAGACGGTCCCTACAGGCAAGGCGTGGCAATTTACTATGGATGTGACCCACATCGATGGCCAGAAAGCCAGCTACAACCAGTGGGGCTCCTGCATTATCTCTTCCAGTAGTGACCCATTGAACACTTTTTATTGGAACAACTTTCAGGTCTATGAGCATTCTGCAACCCACAAGAGCTCTGGCACGCTTAATTTCAAGTCAAACAAAGCCGACGGCAACGACCATATTATTGCTCAAGGCCATAATATGCTGACGGAAGACGGCTACGAGGACTACCGCGTCATCGTGCGCTATGATGGCAATCAGACTTATCTCATCCGCACCATCATCCTCGATGCCAATGGCAACCCTACAAACCAGGTCTTCAACAACGTTTGGATTGCTGCCCGCGTGCAGAATGCCATCGATGTGATGAGTTGCGCTCTCCCCACAGGTACCTGCCTCAAGAACCTTGCCATCTCCATTGCTGAGGAGAGTAACCTGATGAAGGATGTGGACTATGCCATCCAGAATATTGACAACAAAAAATATCTCACAGGCAACAACCTCGACAACAGTATCTATGCTGGCGATGCAGCCCACTACCAGATAGAGTGGACGGGCAACAAAGAACTTACTTATACCGATACCGATGGCGGATTGCACCAGTCTTTTTATATCAAGGTATTAGATAGCAACGGAGATTACCAATACCTTATGACTGGCGAAAACCAGACCGCCTTCATCTACTCTGAGAACTCCAAGCAGATTCAGCCCATTACAGCCAAAAATACCGTAGGCGATGCATGGGCCATTGATGAGAACAAACAGTGGCTTTGGGACTTTTTCGCAAATTTTTATGTTGAGGTGGCTGGCAACAACAATGGAGGCTTGCTCTATATGAAGAACGGCGGCCAACTAACGGCCACTAACGGCCAGTACCTCGAATTGCCTGCCAGCGTAACCACAGACAACTTGGCCAACAGTTCGCAGGTGGGCTATATGGCCACCATCTCAAAAGCAGATATCCGTCTCAAGGTGCAATATACCCCACTCCTCAATACCTTTTATAATATAACCGCCAAGACTCCAGACGCTCAGCCAGTGCTTTATTATTGGTATAAAGATCAACAGACTCTCGTCACCTACAGCACCACTAACAGCCAAAGCGGCAAACGCACAGACTGGGGCGAAAAAGGCGATTGTTCTAAGTTTACTATTGCTCAAGCCAATAAGATTCCAATTAGCATAACCATGACTGATGATGAGTATTATTATGGTTCTTTTTGCTGTCCTAATGCGCTGACTATTCCTACCGGTGTAGCTGCCTATCGTCTATTTGGAGTTACTGATGATAAATTAAACTTAAAACAGATTGATCTTACAGAAACAGAAGGCTTGCTGCCTGCAAATACTCCTGCTATACTTATTAGCGATAGCAAAATTGAAAATGGCGAATGGCTGATAAGTACCACCAATCTTAACAAGGTAAATGACAATTTGTTTAGTGGGGTATTTGAGCAGACAGCGAACCCTGGTGCAAACCAAGGAACTGACAGTCCTATCTATGTGCTTAGCAATAAATCAGGAATTGGTTTCTATCGATATTCAGCTGCCAAAATTCCTGCATTCAAAGCTTATTATAATTCTCCCACAACAGATTCACCAGCATTCATATTCTCATTTGATACAGATGATTTGACATATTTGGAGGCTTCTATTATCGAGGAAGACAAAAAACCTCTCACAATCTACGACCTCTTTGGTAATAAGGTATCGCAAATGGAAAAAGGTAAGATTTATATTATCAATGGGAA
>JAZUHM010000053.1:0-4545 GCA_045641725.1 Bacteroidaceae bacterium
GTTCACAGCGCTATGAACAAACGTTCACAGCGGTGTGAACAAACGTTCACAGCGCTGTGAACGAAATTTATCTCGAAGCAAGATTATTTTAGGGCTAATAAAAATTGTGCCAATGCGCATCTAATGCATACTACTTTGGCCTGTTTTGAAATTTGAAATCTATATTTCGGCTGATAATTATTGTGGTATATATAATATGGAGGTGGCTCAGGAAATTTCTCGGGATGTTATTTGTTGGGGTGAAAATGTCGCATTTTTTCACCGATTTATCGTTATTCTATAAATAATGTAAAAAAATAGTGTGTGTTTTGTAGTGTTTTGATATTTTTTTTATAACTTCGCATAGCTAAATATTTGTTTGTATGAAAATAGGTTTTGATAACGAAAAATACCTTAGTATCCAGTCTGAGCATATTAAGGAGCGTATTGCTAAGTTTGGTAATAAATTGTACCTTGAGTTGGGTGGCAAACTGTTTGATGATCACCATGCCAGTCGTGTACTGCCTGGTTTTCAACCCGACAGCAAGTTGAGAATGCTTTCGCAGCTCAGCGATTCTGCTGAAATTGTGATTGTAATTAGTGCTGTTGACATCGAAAAGAACAAGATTCGTGGCGACCTTGGTATTACATATGACGAGGATGTGCTTCGCTTGCGTACTGAGTTTATGAAACGCGGTTTCCTTGTAGGTTCGGTTGTTATTACTCATTATAATGGCCAGAATAGTGCTGACCTTTATCGCAAAAAGTTGGAGCGCCTTGGAATTAAGGCATATTATCACTACACAATCGAGGGATATCCGACTAATGTCGCTTTGATTGATTCTGATGAGGGTTTTGGTCGCAACGATTATGTTGAGACTAGTCGTCCGCTGGTTATTGTGACAGCTCCTGGTCCAGGCAGCGGTAAGATGGCTGTTTGCTTGAGCCAGCTTTATAATGAGCACAAGCGTGGCATTGAGGCCGGTTATGCCAAGTTTGAGACATTCCCTGTGTGGAGCTTGCCGCTCAAGCACCCTGTGAATATTGCTTATGAGGCTGCAACTGCCGACCTTGACGATGTCAATATGATTGACCCCTTCCACATGGAGGCTTATAATAAACTGGCTATCAATTACAATCGCGATATCGAAATTTTCCCTGTACTCAATGCGCTGTTTGAGGGCATTTATGGTGAAAATCCTTATAAGTCGCCGACTGATATGGGCGTGAACATGGTTGGATTCTGCATTTGCGACGATGAAGCTTGTTGCCAGGCGTCTAAGGATGAGATCATTCGCCGTTATTATACTGCCCTTAACCGTATGGCTGACGGCGCAGGCAACGAGGCTGAGGTCAACAAGATTGCTCTCTTGTTTAAGCAGGCTAAGATTACCACCGACGACCGCGCATGTACCGTGGCTGCCAAGGAACGTAAGGAACAGTCGGGCATGCACGCTGCTGCTATTGAGTTGGCCGACGGCACACTGATTACCGCTGGCGAAAGCCCGCTGCTCGGTCCAAGTGCTGCGCTTATTCTCAATGCTATCAAGCATCTTGCCGGCATAGATCATAATGTCAAGTTAATTCCGCAGGATATGATTGAGCCTATCCAGAAAACTAAGATTGAATATTTGGGCGGTCAGAATCCTAGACTTCATACAGATGAAGTGCTTGTGGCTCTTTCGGTGTTGAGTCAGCATGACGATAATTGCCGCCGTGCCCTTACTCAGCTCCCCGAACTGCGTGGCTGCCAGATTCATACCACTGTGATGCTGAGCGAGGTGGACCGCAAGATATTCAAGAAACTCGGTATCGGTCTGACCTGCGACCCTGTTAGAAAGAAGTAATCGCTTCGCATTTTTTTATGTAGGATTAAACAGAATTAGAATATGTACACTGTAGATCAGCTTGAAGAAATATTGATAGACCTCGCTTTTGCAGAGGATATTGGCGATGGCGACCATACCACCCTTTGCAGCATACCCGAAGATGCTATGGGTGCGCAGAAACTCTTGGTTAAGGAAAATGGAATCCTTGCCGGAGTAGAAGTGGCCAAGAAGATTTTTAATCGCTTTGACCCTACGCTGCAAATTGAGCAGTTTATGAACGATGGCGACCCGATTAAGGTGGGCGATATTGCATTTGTTGTCAGGGGCAAGGTGCGCTCGCTGCTTCAGACTGAGCGACTGATGCTTAATGTGATGCAGCGCATGAGCGGCATTGCTACCGTAACTGCCAAATACATGAAACTCCTTGAAGGAACTAAGTGCAAGGTGCTTGACACACGCAAGACAACTCCCGGAATGCGCATGCTTGAGAAGGCCGCCGTCAAGATTGGAGGGGGCGTAAATCACCGCATTGGTTTGTTTGATATGATTCTGCTCAAAGACAATCACGTCGATTTTGCCGGAGGTATTACTAATGCCCTCGATCGTGCCCAGGCATATCTTAAGGCAAACAATAAAGATCTGAAGATTGAGATTGAGGTGCGCAATTTTGACGAACTCAACGAGGCTTTGGCACATGGCGGCGCAGATCGTATTATGCTCGACAATTTTACTGTAGAGAATACCCGCAAGGCTGTAGAGATTATCAATGGTCAGTGTGAGATAGAAAGTTCCGGTGGCATCACCATCGACACTATTCGCAGTTATGCGGAGTGTGGCGTGGATTTTGTAAGTGTAGGAGCACTCACACATTCAGTCAAAGGACTCGACCTTAGTTTTAAAGCTGTGTAAATTTTGTAAAAACCTTAAATTGATGACATTGATGAAGAAACTGATATTTTCCATCGCACTCCTTGTGGCAGGAATGCAGATTGGCATGGCGTGTACAAACATTATTGTTGGTAAGAAAGCCAGTAAGGATGGCAGCGTCTTTGTAAGCTATAGCGCTGATAGCTATGGCGCATTTGGAGTGATGCAGCATTTTGCTGCCGGCACACATCCAAAGGGCACAAAGCGCATAGTCCGTGACTGGGAGATGAACAAATATCTCGGCGAGATTGACGAGGCTCCTGTCACATACAATGTTGTTGGCAATATGAACGAGCACCAGCTTACAATTGCGGAAACTACTTTTGGTGGCCGTGAAGAAATGGTTGACACAACTGGTATAATAGACTATGGCTCATTGATTTATATCACACTTCAGCGCGCCAAGACTGCGCGAGAGGCGATTAAGATAATGGACCAGCTGGTACAGAAATACGGCTATTGCTCAGAAGGAGAGACTTTCTCTATCGCCGACCCCAATGAGGCATTTATCATGGAAATGGTAGGCAAGGGCCCTGGTGGTCATGGTGCCGTATGGGTGGCAGTGCGAATTCCAGATGACGCAGTATGCTGCCATGCTAACCAGAGCCGCATTCATCAGTTTATGAAGCTGCCAAAAGACCAGGTGCTTTATTCTAAGGACGTAATTTCGTTGGCTCGCAAGATGAAGCTTTTTGACGGCAAGGACGAGGACTTTGACTTTGCCAATACATATTGCCCACTTGACTTTGGCGGTGCCCGTTATTGTGAGGCACGTGTGTGGGCAGTGTATAATAGATTTACTGACGGCATGGCACAGTATCTTGGCTATGCATCAGGTCATGACCTCAAGGCAGAACCACTACCTCTTTATATTAATCCAAAGCAGCTTGTCAGCTTTGACGACATCATGCTTGCCATGGGCGACCACTACGACGGCACCGAACTTGATATGACCAAGGATTCTGGCGCTGGTGCTTACCTTAGCCCTTATCGTCCACGTCCATTGGCTTGGGAACTGGATGGCCAGAAATATTTTAATGAGCGTCCTGTAGGTACTCAGCAGAGCAGTTTCTCTTTTATTAGCCAGATGCGCTCGTATCTGCCAAATCCTGTAGGCGGCATTTTGTGGTTTGCAAATGATGATGCGCACACAGCTCCCTACACTCCTGTGTACTGCTGTGCCACCGAGGTTCCTGCATGCTATACCCTTAAGTATGCCAATGCCGTTAAATTTTCTTTGAAGTCTGCATTCTGGGTACAGAATTGGGTTAGCAATATGGTTTACCCTCGTTATTCAAGTCTTTATCCAGATGTCCAGAAGGCTATGACAGAGCTTCATGACAAGCATTTTGCTGCACAGCCAGACGTTGAGGCAAAGGCAAAGCAGTTGTTCGACTCAAATCCTGAGAGTGCAGTTGCATATCTGACCGAGTATTCTAATGGCCGCGCCGATGAGATGATGGAACGTTGGATTGAGCTTGGCTGGTATCTTGTGGTCAAGTATAATGACCTTGTAGAGAAAGTAGATTTGCCTGATGGCGGCTTTGAGGTTTCCTCTGACGGCAACGATACTATCATGGCAAAGGTAAAAAGTCCAGGATATCCTGTCGCAGTAAGAAAGAAAATTGTAGAGGAGACTGGCGAAAAATTCCGTGTGAAATAAATATAAAAAAACGAATAATAATATGACAGAACAAGAACTTTTGATTCAGCAGTGCACACAGGCTGCACAGCAGTGGCTCACACCTGCTTTTGACGAACAGACACAGGCAGAAGTAAAGGCAATGATTGAGGCAGAGGACAAGACTCC
>JAZUHM010000054.1:0-6218 GCA_045641725.1 Bacteroidaceae bacterium
TGAAGATTATTGCAGGTCTTGACCAGCAATATCAGGGCCAGGTGGTTTGGAGCCCGGGCTACACTGTGGGTTATCTGCCACAGGACCCACCTCTCGACGAGACAAAAACCGTGATGGAGAATGTGCAGGAAGGTGTAAAGCAGGCTTACGACGCCCTCAAGGAATATGACGAGATAAATCAGAAATTCGGTCTGGAGGAATACTACAACGACCCCGACAAGATGGACCAGCTGATGCAGCGACAGGCTGAGGTGCAGGATATTATCGATGCCACCGATGCATGGAACATGGACTCGAAACTGGAACGCGCCATGGCTGCACTGCGTTGCCCGGCCGGCGACAAGGCTGTCACCAATCTCTCGGGCGGTGAGCGCCGCCGCGTGGCATTATGCAAGCTCTTGCTTCAGAAACCAGACGTGCTGCTGCTCGATGAGCCTACCAACCACCTCGATGCAGAGTCTATCGACTGGCTTGAGCAGCACTTGCAGCAATACGAGGGCACTGTGATTGCAGTAACTCACGACCGCTACTTCCTCGATGATGTCTCAGAATGGATTCTTGAGCTCGACCGCGGCGAAGGTATCCCATGGAAAGGCAACTACTCGAGCTGGCTCGACCAAAAGACCACCCGCATGGCTCAGGAGGAGAAGACCGCTTCCAAGCGCCGCAAGACTCTCGAGCGCGAATTGGAATGGGTTCGCATGGCTCCCAAGGCACGCCAGGCAAAGGGCAAGGCTCGTCTGAATTCATACGACGCAATGCTCAACGAAGAGCAGAAAGAACGCGAAGAGAAGCTCGAGATCTTTATCCCCAACGGACCTCGCCTCGGTAACAAAGTCATTGAGGCTGAGCATGTTGCAAAAGCTTTTGACGACAAGGTGCTGTTCAAAGACCTTAACTTTGTACTGCCACCCAACGGCATCGTAGGCGTGATTGGCCCCAATGGAGCTGGCAAGACAACCCTGTTCCGCCTCATCATGGGCCTCGAGACTGCCGACGCAGGCACATTTGCCGTAGGCGAAACAGCCAAACTGGCCTATGTTGACCAGCAACATAAAGATATTGACCCCAACAAAACCGTTTATGAGGTCGTTTCTCAAGGCACAGAGACCTTCCGCATGGGCGGACGCGACGTCAATGCACGTGCCTACCTCTCAAGATTCAATTTCTCGGGCACCGATCAGAGTAAGCCCTGCGGCGTGCTGTCTGGCGGCGAGAGAAACCGTCTGCAACTAGCTCTGGCGCTCAAGCAAGAGGGCAACGTGCTGCTGCTCGACGAGCCTACCAACGACATCGACGTCAACACACTCCGCGCCCTTGAGCAAGGTCTTGAATCATTCGCCGGCTGCGCTGTGGTAATCAGCCACGACCGCTGGTTCCTCGACCGTATCTGCACCCACATCCTCGCCTTTGAGGGCGACGGAGAGGTCTTCTTCTTTGAAGGAAGCTATTCTGACTACGAGATAAACAAGGCAAAACGCCTGGGTACCGACGAGATCAAAAAGCCACGCTACAGAAAATTGATGGAAGGCTAATCTCCCGCCATAAAACCGGCACCGACATCTGTATCTCCACACCGTTTTTCCGTAAGACCGCCATGCAAGACAATCTGATCACAAGCGCCCAAAATCCCAAGATAAAAAAACTGCTCCAACTGCAGCAAAAGTCATCGTTGCGTCGCACTGAGGGACTTTTTGTAATTGAGGGACAGCGCGAAATGCAGCACTGCATCAACGCAGGATACGAGCCCGACACGATATTCTGGTCGCCAGAAATCTGCGGCTCCCACAAACTCCCCTTGCAAAACTACGGAAATCCATTTATCTACGAGGTAAGCGCAGAAATCTACAACAAAATTGCATATCGCGGCGGCACCGAGGGAATTATTGCCGAGATGAAGACAAAGCATCTCGGACTTAAAGACATCAAACTCGGACAAAATCCGCTGGTCGTCGTGCTGGAGAGCGTGGAAAAGCCTGGCAATCTGGGCGCAATACTGCGAAGCGCCGATGCTTCGGGAGTAGATGCCGTTATTGTCTGCGATCCCCTGACGGATTTGTACAATCCCAATCTGATAAGAAGCTCTATCGGCGCGGCTTTCAGCGTTACCAACGTTGCCTGCACGTCCGAAGAATGCATCAAGTGGCTCAAAGACAACGACATCGCCATTCTCACAGCGCAGTTGCAGGACTCGGAACTCTATTATAACACAGATATGAAGCGCGACACCGCCATAGTAATGGGCACGGAGGCCACCGGCCTTACAGATATCTGGCGCCAGCACGCCACGGCCCACATCCGTATCCCGATGCTTGGACAGCTCGACTCGCTCAACGTGAGCGTGAGCGCCGCAATCCTTATGTTTGAAGCCGTAAGGCAAAGGCAAAGTTAGAATTACCACAATTCCCAAATACCGTTAGACTCTATAAAATCTATAATCGCTATAGAATCTATACCACACGGCACAACAGAAAAACAAAAAGAACAAACAAAAATAAACTCACAACATCTATCAAGCCATGAACGAAGTAATAAAAAACATTATGACGCGCCGCAGCTGCCGCACCTTCAATCCTTGCAAAATGCCGACCGAGGAGATCATCAACCAGATTTGCGAGGCAGGAACCTGGGCACCAACCAGCCGCGGCATGCAGAATCCTATAATTATCGCCGTCACAAATAAAGAGCTGCGCGACAAGATCGTTAAGATGAACGCAGAAATACTGGGTACTCCCAATGCCGACCCATTCTACGGCGCTCCATGCATGCTGATTGTCCTGGTAAAAGAATCGCCAAACGCAGTACACGATGGCTCTGTCGTGATGCAGACACTGATGCTCGCAGCAGAATCACTGGGCCTCAACACATGCTGGATTCACCGCGCCAAAGAAGAATTTGAATCCGCTGAAGGAAAAGAAATTCTCCGATCTTTAGGCATCGAGGGCGACTATGTAGGCGTAGGCCACGTGGCTTTGGGCTACACTTCCAAGCCAATACCCGAACCAAAGGCACGCAAAGACAATTATATCGTCTGGGCAAAATAACCAAACTCCATCATCTAACAACACACCTTGACTAAAATGGAAGAAAAAAGAGTTTCGTTTGGCAGTAAGTTCGGAATTATCATGGCGGCCGCAGGTTCTGCTGTAGGCCTTGGCAATATCTGGCGTTTTCCCGTGGAGACGGGCAATAATGGTGGCGCCGCATTTTTGCTTATCTACCTTATATCTATAATATTGCTCGGCCTGCCACTGATGGTGGCGGAGTTTTTTGTAGGCAGACACGCTCATTCCAACACAGCCACCGCTTACCGCAAACTTACGTCCAATCCATTTTGGGGCAATATCGGTTTTATTGGCGTGATTGGCGCTACGCTAATTCTCAGCTACTACGTTGTCGTGGCGGGATGGGTGCTTAGATACACAGTGCTGGCGGCTGACAATACGCTTGGCTCCATTGCGGCCAGCGACTACGCACCTCTTTTCGGGGAAGTGTCTTCAAACACTTGGAGTCCGTGGATATACATGCTGATATTCACGTTGTTATGCCACACTGCCATCGCTATCGGAGTGCAAAAGGGCATTGAGAAATTGTCGAAGATTTTTATGCCGGTGCTGTTTGTCATCCTTATAATCCTAGCCGTCTTTGCGCTATTTGCGCCAGGCGCCGGCGCAGGTCTGGAGTTCCTCTTTAAACCAGATTTCAGCAAAATATCATCAAAATCGGTGCTTTCGGCAATTGGCCAGTCCTTTTATTCACTCAGTCTGTGCATGGGCTGCCTATGTACCTACGCCTCTTATTTCGGCAAGGACGTTAAGATAGTGAATTCGGCCATAAGCATTGCAATTATCGACACCATTGTTGCAGTGATGGCCGGTGTGATAATTTTCCCGGCCGTATTTACAGCGGGCATACAGCCTGAGGCAGGTCCAGCCCTCGTGTTTATCGCTTTGCCCAACGCCTTCCAGCAGGCTTTTGGTGAATGGCCGATAATCAGCTACATCGTGAGCGTGCTCTTCTACATCCTGCTCACTCTGGCCACCCTCACCTCTGCAATTTCGCTCCACGAGGTACCTACGGCCTACATCTCTGAGGCATGGCACGTCAAGCGCAAATATGCAGCAATCATCGTTACGGCCATTTGCATCGTGCTCGGAACAGCGTGCTCCCTGAGTATGGGTGTGTGGAGCGACTATACTCTGTTTGACAAGAACATCTTTGATATATTTGACTATACCACCACAGTATTGATGCTGCCGCTATGTGGTATCTTCATTGCTATATTTATTGGCTGGCGCGTTAAGAAAAGTATCATCAAGGATGAGCTTACCAATCAGCACACTATCAAGGGCCGCGGCATTGATTTAATATTGTGGCTCCTGAAATTCGTAGCGCCGGTACTGCTTATACTGGCATTCCTCAACGGTATCGGTGCATTTAACTTCTTCCTTGGCGAATAGCGCGGTCTGACTATTCGGTTTCCTTTTTCAAGAAACAATAATACCCACACAACAGGGCGGCAATTACAGCGAGAGTGATTGTCGCCCCATATTTTATAATGGCATTATCAACAAACACAACCAACGCGATACCTGCCGACAACATGAGGAGCTCTGCAAAAACCACGAGGCACGTCTGGCGATTAAGACCGACCTTGTAAAAACGGTGGTAAACGACAAAGATTATCAGCATTTCGAGCAGATTGCTCACCGTCAAGCCCAATCCGGCTCCGGTCAAGCCCAAAGCGGCATAACCACCCACCACACACAGCGCTAACAGCACTGCAGAGGCGGTTTCTATCACTAAAAACATAATGGCGTCGCCTTTTGCCAGCGAGGTATAGGCCACCGGCGTAAGTACTGCCTTACTAAACACAAAGAAGGTGGCACAAATCACCATGGGTATGACCTCATGATATTTGTCGGTGTATAAAAGACTGATAATCTGCGGCAAAAACAAGCAGAACAACATGAGGCACGGCACAATAATCAGCACACACACAATTACCTGGCGGTTGATTGTGATATTCATAGCCTTTATGTCAGTAACAACGGCCGACAAACGGGGATAGAAATCCGCGTCCATTGCCTGAAAAATAAACTTGGTATAAGTCACACTCAGAGCAAAGCCTGCGCTATACAGACCCACGTCCTCGATACTGCCGAAATTGGATATATAGATACGTATAAGCATCTCGGCAAACATAGCTACAAACGAGGCAATCAAGCACGAGATGCTCAACAAAATGAGCCAGCCCGCCTTTTTGAGCACAGACCACTTAAAGGGCGATACACGGTAAGGGAATTTTTTGCAAGTAAAATACAGATTGATCAATGCCACGAACATCTGCGCCAGGTTAAGCGAAATAACAACACCGCGAATCTCAAAAAACCAATAAGAAAGTGCGCAGACCACAAACGTAGATACCGACCCTATGGCAGTGGCAATTGTAAGCTGTTTCAGTTGGCGAGTGGCCTTGAGTATAGCTATTTCAGTGGCGTTGATACTCAAGAACAGCATCATCGGGGCCAAAAAGAAATAACTGTTTGTAAACCTCGTATCACTAAACGAAATATAACTTAGCAATGGACATAGAACCATCACCACTATCACGCCAAACAAGCCCGTGAGTACACTCCACGACCTTATCACCCTGATTTCATCGGCCATTTTTGCACATTCGTCGCCAAATCTATCGTGTATCTGCGACAAGCGCCTGATAATGGCCACTGGCGCTATGATGGTGGTAATCGTGCTTATAAACAATATCGTATTGTTAAACAAATCGGCCAACCCCTGACCATATCTGTCTATCAGCAGAGCAGCCGCCTTGTTGCGCAAAACCGAAGCTAGCACAGTGACTACCTGGATTATACTAAACAATCCAGTGTATTTAAAGATATGTCTGTATGACTTATTCTGCGCCATTACCTTGCTGTCTAACTAAATTATCACCTTGCGGCATCTGCCCGCTGATTTGGTGCCCTAAGGCTGCAACGGATTGCAAATTTACTTAATTATAACGGATTTTCCACCTATTTAGTATAAATATCTGAAATATTCGTAGCCGCAACCACGCCACAATCAACGATTTCTCCGTACAATATTGCGCGCTCACAGAATTTTTTCGCGCTCTAATTTTATCGCGTTGCGAGCTAATTTCAGTTCACAGCGCTGTGAACGTTTGTTCACAGCGCTATGAACGATTGTTCACAGCG
>JAZUHM010000055.1:0-3458 GCA_045641725.1 Bacteroidaceae bacterium
ATCCAAGAGGTACATACAAAGAAGGAACCGATGCTCTCACTGGCACTGACGACACCGCCACCAACCTCTGGGGCAGCGCATGGCGTATGCCGACTAAGGCAGAACTTGACGATCTTCTTGCCAACTGCGATGTAGCATGGACTACAGTCAATGGCGTGAACGGTCTCAAATTAACTGGTAAGGGTGATTACATGGGTAACAGCGTGTTCCTTCCTGCTGCTGGCTACTGCTACGCCGGCGATGTCGACGACCAGGGCAGCTACGGCAACTACTGGTCTTCTACGCCTAAAGGCGACTACTTCGCGTACAGCCTGAACTTCAATTCGGGCAACCAGATAGTGGACTTCAACAACCGCCTCTACGGCTACTTTGTCCGCGCAGTGCTGGCAGAGTAAATAAAACATTATCAATAGATAAATTTCACAAGATATGAACAAGAAAATATTATATATAGCCACACTGATGTTGGCAATGACATCGGTAGCATTTGCTCAAAGTGATGAGGATGTGACAGCAATGCGACTGACATTTAATAGTAGTGCGACAATAGTACCAGACGGGCTGTCGGAGGTTTCGGCTGAAGGCACGGTGGGAGTGCTTGATGGCCGTGAAGCTATCGTAGTTGACCTTGGCGGAAGTATTGGCAAAGTTGCAATTGCTACTTTGAATGCAGGAGCTACAAATACTAACGACTTTTCGGGTTCGACTTACAATGACTATAATGGAGACAAACAGGGGTTCAGCACTATCAGCAGCGGTTTGACAGATGGCTGGTATGTGCCAACAAAGGATGAAATGGAAGCTCTTATGAACCGCCTTACTTGGAACACCGAAAAACCAGGCCCATGGTATGGTGGCACAAAACCTGGTGCAGAGATTGACTTCGGCAGCACATCACTCTTTCTTCCTGCTGCGGGATATTACTACAATGGTAGTTGGCGCGATAATTATGGAACAGGAACAAGCAGAAGATGTGTTTATTGGACAAGCACAACTAGCGGTACTCAGGCTTATCGCCTTGATATGACGAGTGTAAGCAGGGAGATGAAATTGGGAAATAAAACAATAGATACTCCTATCCGTCCCTTCCACGCCCTACCTAAGATTACAAACCTCACATTTGCAGCCCCTGTAGAGCGCGAGCACTTGTTGGAAGTAAGTTCTATCACGAACACCAGCGACGGCATCAGGTTGACAGTTGATGGCAAGTCGGTGGAATATCCTTTCGAGATGCTGAAGGAGATGACTTTCATCAACGGCACTCCTACCGTGACGATCAAGGCTAATCAGGACCCCGACAACGCTGGAAATTACTACACCACTTTCTATAGTGGCCTTGAGGCTTACGTTATTCCCGACGGTGTGACTGCATATACGGCAAAGCTCAATGGCGATGTGGTAGAACTGACAGCTGTCACTGGTGGCGTGTTGCCAAGGGGCGAGGCTGTTTTGCTCTACTCTAAGACCCTCTCGAACATCGTCATGCAGACTACCGACCTCACAGGCTCGTCCTCTGCCAACGAGTTTAGCGGCGTGGATGTCAGCACCGCGCAAGACGGCGAAAACTACATGCTCTCGTATGGCCAGAGGGGGTTGGCATTCTACAAGATGGGGTCGAGCATGAAGCTCGCGCCTAACAAGGCGTATATTGCGGCTTCTTCGTCGGCCAAGGCCATTAACTTTATGTTCTCGGACGACGATGTCACTGCTGTTGACAGTTCAGTGGAAGAGACGACAGACATCAAGCCTCTTGAGATATACACCCTTGAGGGCGTTCGTCTCGACAAACTCCAAAAGGGCATCAATATCGTGAATGGCAAAACGGTTTATGTTAAATAAATAAGGTATAGGATTATGAAAAACAAGATATCAACGATAAATCTCAAGCGTGAGTATTCCGCTCCCTTGATGGACATTGTGCAGCTGGAACCAGGCTCGCTATTCCGTGCGCCACTCTCAGGGAGTAAAATGGATGTTTATGAGGAAGAGGTTAACCCAGTTGTTCCGGAAGACGAAGATGTTAAAGATGTCTGGGGTGTCCAGTGGTAATCTCTTTACAAGGATATATATAGAAAAGAGCTGCTCCGGCAGCTCTTTTTTTTGAGGGGTGTACGAATAATTAACGTCATAATTTATGATCATTAACGTTAAAAATATTGCGCCGCAGGTTTGGTGCACCTGCGGTGGTTGGGTTTTAAACGCGAATTATCGAAAATGGAACGTAAATTATTCGAAAATTAGTAGTTCGTGGTTTTTAAACATTAATTATCATTAATGAGACATTAATTATTCATTAATTATTCGTGTTGTCTGGTAAAATAAATGACTGTGATTGAGTCGTCTCCTCCCCTGTTTAGGGGAGGTGCCCAACGGGCGGAGGGGTAGGACTTACCAAAGCTAGTAACTTCGTCTGGGGCTACCCCTCACCGCTACGCGGAGCTCCCCTAAACAGGGGAGCAGACGGCTCAAAAGTAAGCCTCTCTCGCACGAATAATTTACGTCATAAATTATGATCATTAACGTTTAAAAAATATTGCGCCGCAGGTTTGGTGTGCCTGCGGCGCTGGGGTTTTAAACGCGAATTATTGTAAATGGTGCGTAAATTATTTCGGTCGTCAGTTGGGATTAGTTTGGTATTTTGGGGGTTGGGTAGAGTTTGTCGGTAGAAGAGACGTTGAAGTTGCGAACGTGGAACATGTCGTAGAGCATCTGTTCGGTCATTGGCTTGAGGGTGCCGTCGTCTTCAAGGGCTTTCATGTCGGCTTTGAACTCGTCGAGCATTGTCTGGGTCATCATGATCCACTTGCGGCCGTAGTCGTTGGCATAGAATGCACCGATGCGGAAGAAGCCTGCACGCTCGAAGTAGTCGTAGAGGTTGTAGCCGTAGAGGCGGCTGGCCTTGCGCACGAAGCACATGACGGCCGGTGTGGAGTTGTCGGTCCACTGCACCTGGCCGTTGCGGAGGTAGTTGTGGGTCACCCAGCATGAGTTGGGGTATTGCTGCGCAAAGGTTGAGTAGAGCTGGCCCTTGTTGCCGTTCTGTATGTTGCTGATAAGCTCGTATTTGTCATATCCGTCTTTCTTCTCGATGTCAGAGCCGCCTGGCTGTTCCTGTCGGCGGAGCGATTCAAAGAGGTCTGGGTAGAAGTCGGGGTAGTTGAGTATCATGGTGGCGTAGTTGCCCAGTATGTTGAATGCTGTGAGGTTGATGCTGAGGCTAGTCTCGTAGATGTTGACAGAGCGGCTTGGGTCGTCTTCGATCTTGGTGAAGAAACTGTCGGCTTCGGCCAGACAGAGCTCGCGCAGTTCCTTGTTCCAGCTAAACACGCTTGAGCTGGCCTGGGCTGCATCGAATGCATCTTTGCGCATGAGTGAGCGTGCTCGGCCCTGGCTGTAGCCAGAGATGCCGTTGAAGTTTTTGTCCCAGAACATGGTGAAAGTCGGATCGTAGCCATGTC
>JAZUHM010000056.1:0-2241 GCA_045641725.1 Bacteroidaceae bacterium
GTCGGCCTCACGCTCTCCGAAGACAACATAAAGCCCTTCATCCAGCGCTTTGAGCAGTATGTAGAAGAGCATATCGAAGAGGAACAGACCGCCGCCACGCTCGACGTGGAGGACGAGCTCAGTTTCTCCGACATCAGCACCGCCCTCTACTACGACCTCCGCAAGCTGCGCCCCTTCGGCCCCGACAATCCCGAGCCAAAGTTCTCGACCCACTCGGTCTATGACTTCGGCACCTCCAAGGTGGTGGGACGCGGCCAGGAGCATATCAAGCTTGAGCTCGTTGACAACAAGTCAAACAACATACTCAGCGGCATAGCTTTCGGCCAGAGCAGCCACGCCCGGTTTATCAAGACCAAGCGCGCCTTCAACATCTGCTATACCATAGCCGAAAACATATATAAACACGGCGAAATCCAACTACAGATTGAAGATATCCAACCTGCCAACCCCGAACAGCACTAACCCCACCGCAGAGCAGAGCCTCGAGGTTCTGCGCAGGTATTGGGGCTATGACCAATTCCGCGGCATACAGCAGGAAATCATTCTGAGTATCTGCAGCGGCCAGGACACCTTGGCCCTAATGCCTACGGGCGGCGGCAAGTCCATCGCCTTTCAGGTTCCGTCGCTTATGATTGAGGGTGTGTGCATAGTCATCACGCCGCTCATTGCACTGATGAAAGACCAGGTGACTCATCTGCGCGACCGCGGCATCAAGGCCACAGCCATCTACTCGGGCATGACGCGAGGCGAGATTCTCACCGCGCTCGACAACTGCATCCTTGGCGGCTACAAATTCCTTTATGTATCGCCAGAGCGCCTCGGCAGCGAATTGTTTCAAGCCAAGCTCGCCCACATGCACGTCAACTTTATCACCGTTGACGAGGCGCACTGCATCTCTCAGTGGGGCTACGACTTCCGCCCCTCCTATCTGCAGATTTCCCTCATACGCAAGCTAAAGCCCGACGCGCCGGTGCTGGCACTCACCGCCACGGCCACGCCCACTGTGGCCAAAGACATACAGCAGCAACTCAAGTTCAAGCGCGAGAACCTTTTCAGCATGAGCTTTGAGCGCGCCAACCTCACCTATCTGGTGCAATCTACTCAAAACAAAGATGAGGCCCTGCTCGAGATACTGCGTTCTACCACTGGCTCAGCCATCGTCTATACCCGCAACCGCGAACAGACTGCCGAACTGGCCAAATATCTGACGCAGCACGACATAAGCGCCCTGCACTACCACGCCGGTCTGGAAAATGCCGACAAAGACATGCGCCAGCAGCTTTGGCAAGACGATATGGTGCGAGTGATGGTTTCTACCAACGCCTTTGGCATGGGCATTGACAAGCCCGACGTGCGCACCGTCATCCACGTTGGAGTGCCCGACAGCCTGGAGGCCTATTTCCAAGAAGCAGGCCGCGCCGGACGCGACGGCAAGCCTGCCAAGGCCATCTTGCTCAAGAGCCCATACGACGTAAGCAACCTAAGGCGCCATATCGACTCGGCTTTTCCCTCCAAGGATTTTATACGCACCATTTACGAACACATCTGCTATTTCTACCAGCTGGCTGTGGGCGACGGCAATCAGATGCGCCGCGAGTTTGACATCGTGCAATTCTGCAAGGCTTTCAAGCACTTCCCGCTGCCGGTCTTGAGCGCCTTCCGCATTCTTGAGCACGCCGGATACCTGCAATACACCGACCCCGAAGACTCTGTATCGTGCGCCAAAGTGGTAGTTGACAGGAGTGAGCTCTACCGCGTGCAGCACGTCTCTGACAATTGCGAGAAAGTGCTTCAGGCTCTGCTGCGCAATTACAACGGCCTCTTTGTTGACCTGATGCCGATAGAGGAAATCCTGCTTGCGCAACGCACCCAGCTAAGCCCCGACGAGGTCTATAAACAGTTGCGTGTGCTCCACATGATGGGTGTGATTTACTATATCCCTTTCAAGCACGTGGCCCACATAAGATTTATGCAGAGCCGCGTCGATACCAACGAGCTATATTTTTCTACCGAAGTCTATGAACACCGCCGCATGGAGCTGGTGCAGCGCGTAGAAGCCGTGATTAACTATCTTCAGTCCACCACCACATGCCGCAGCCGCATCCTCCTGCAGTATTTTGGGCAGACTAACGTCGGCGACTGCGGCCAGTGCGACAATTGCATCAGCAATGGCTATGCGCGCCAGACTACGCCCAACAATTACCCCGAGCGAGCCGCCGAGGCAAGTCGGAGGCCAAGCGG
>JAZUHM010000057.1:0-5403 GCA_045641725.1 Bacteroidaceae bacterium
GGGGGGGGGAAAGTTTTGTTGCTGGGGGGGGGATTGCAGTTTGGCGGGAGATTATTCTGTGGGCGCTGGGTTGTTTGTAGGTTGTGCGGGCTCGGTGGCAGCGGGTTGCGGGGCGGCGTGCTCTGCAGGGGCGGCAGATTCGCCAGGTGTGGCTGCTGCCGACGGTTTGGCCGCCTTTTTGCTTGTTGCAGCCGATGACGCTGAACCGAGAGAGTGGTCTGGCATCTCGAGGAAGCGCAGATATGACTTGTAGGTGCCGCCGCAAGCCTTGAAGATGTTGTTGGCGAAGAGGATGTCGGTGATTTTGTTTTCCTTGACATACGACTTCATATTGCGGGTGAAGTAGCGGGCGTCAATCACGTGGATTTCTTCAAATGAGTAGAAGAGATAGCCCGGCAGCGCATTGCCGTAGGAATCTTTGAGGATTATGAGGCGGCGCTTGTTGGGGTTGCCTGTGCGGACCACCGTGAGCTTGGTGTCGCCGCCCATAAAGGTGCAGTATGCGCCGCTGCTGCCGTCTTTGAAGTGGCAGAAGAAATTGCCCTCGTGGGGTTTGCCTTCGCCTGTGACCTGATAGTTTTTGTTGACGTTATAGACGGTGTATGTGGTGGTGTATTTAACTTTGGTCGGGGTGTAGAACACAAAGTCCTCGGGCGCGTTCTTGACCGAGATGTCCTTGCTATATCCATACATGGTGCCCACGAATCCGTGGACCACGCCCTGCTGGTAGTAGCCCTTCTCGGTAATGGCGTGGAATGGCACCTTGGCCACTTCGGCAAACTTCTGTGCGGCATAGTATGCGCCGAGTGGTGACCAGTGGTGGTCGGTGCGGAGATAGATGTCCTCGCTTGCGTGTTTGCCGAGCGTGGTGTAGATATCAACGGCCTTGACTGCGGGGTCGAGGTTGGAGAAGATATTTTTCAGCGTGGGGAGCTGCGGATTGGTGAAGGTCTCAGCTTTTTCGGGGGTGTAGAATGCTGCGGCCGATGGCACTACCATGCAATAGACATTGACGTTGGGGAAAGTCTGCTTGTAGGTGTTGGCGGCCTGTGCGTAGGCGGTGCCAGAGGATTTGCCGCCGCCAAACGACATGAGCGCTCTCACGTTGCTACCTGTGCCCACGATGATAATGCCGCGGGTCGCAACCTTGGCTTTGCTGTCGGCAGTCTGGTTGTTTTCGTACTCGAGAATATTCTCGGGGTCAAACTCAGGGTCGATATCCATCTCGGGGTCGGCCGAGTTGTCGCTGGCGCGAAATGAGACGTGGTCGTCAGATAGTTTGAGGCCCAGCCATTGTTTCTCGCTCATGTTGAGTGCCAGAAATTCCTCGCGATATGGCTCGGTGTCGCTGTACCAGATAGACACGCTGTCGGTGTAGTCGCCGCTCCAGAGCTTTTGGAATGAAAAGGCGGGCATTGTAGCCAGTTCGCGCTTCTCGATTTGCGAAATGGTGGGGCGCGGCAATGTGTTGAACACGATGGTTAATCCTGCAAACACGATTACTATTATAATTATGTAGATCTTTTGAAACATAAGTGAGGAAATTCTATTGTACAAGGTATTTGCGATACATATTTACAGTCTCGGGCGAGGTATGGGCAATGTTGTTGCAAAAAACAATGTCAGTAATGCCGTTCTGGCGTACGTATTCTGCTACGTTTTGTGTGAAATAGCGGCAGTCTATCAGGTGGACTTCCTCAAAAGAGTAGAAGAGGAATGATGAGAGGGCGTTGCCAAAACTGTCTTTCATCAGCAGCACGCGTCGGCCGTTGTTCACCTCAGTGCGAACCTTGGTGAGCTTGGTGTCGCCGCCCATGAAAGTGAGGTAGGCTGCGCCGCTACCGTCCTTATACTCGCGGAAGAAGCTCTCCTCGGCGGGCTCAGTCTCTGAGATTACCCTCTTGCGGGTCTTGTCGAGCGAGTAGTGCACAAGGGTTGCGCGAATCTCCGTCTCGGCGGGGGTGTAGTATATAAAATCTTCTGAGGCATTCTTGAACTCGGGCATGTTGCTGAATTTTAGCATTGTGCCCACATAGTTGTGAATGGTGTGGGGAGTGTAGGCGTCGAGCTGACGGAAGGGCACGCCAGCCACCTTGGCCAGCTGTTCTGCGGCATAGAAGGCCCCGAGTGGCGCCCAGTGGTGGTCGGTGCGCGAGTAGATATGTTCGTCGGTATGTGCGAGCAGGGCGGGGTAGGAGTCAACCGTCTTTACTTTCTCGTTGAGCGCGGCAAAGAGTATGTCTATTGCATCGCGCTGGCTGTTGACCAGATGGCGCGACGACTCGGGAAGATAGAACTCCACAGCTGTGGGTATGGCTTGGAAATATACCTGCACGTCGGGGAATGCTGCCTGATAGTCGTTGACGAGGGCGGCATAGTTTTCGAGTTTTTCGGTAGAGTAGTGGAAGGGATTGCAGCCGCGCATTGTGGGTCCCTCGCCAATTACGAGCACGCCGCTCTTTTTGCGCACGAGATCGGCGGTGTTGATGTCGGTGCTGTCGGTCTGGGCGAGCGCGCTAATGCCGGCGCTCAGCATGATGAGCAGCGAGAGTATTGAGGTAATTGTGTTTTTCATGTGTATCAGGATTTAGAAGCGGGTGTAAATGAATGGGTTGTAGGTGTTGCCGACGAGCAGGGCCACGCTAAGGCCGATAATTACTACCGATACCACCAGGCGGGTGCTAAATACCACGCTGCGGCAGGCAGCTGACTCGGGCGACTTCCAACGTGTGAACCACTCGTAGGCTTTTTGGCGCACGGGCATACAGAACAAAATGCACACAAGCCAGAGCCAGAAGTTGTCGAGTATGGCTGAAATCGTGGCGTAGTTGTGGAGTTCGGCAGCGCCGCCGAAGGCTTTGACAAAGAACTGCTGCATCTCGCCGAAATCGGGGAAGTAGAACAGTCCGCGGCCCAGCAGGATGATGGCCAGGGCGTAGATATGCAGCAGCACTGCGGGTATGTGGTTCTTTATGAGGTTTTGCTTGTCGCCGTGTATGCGGTGCATGATAGTATATTTCTCTATCAGCAGGATTACGCCGAAATAGAGGCCCCAGAGCACGAAGTTCCAGCTGGGGCCGTGCCACAGACCGGTGAGGAACCATGTGGCCATGATATTGAACCACTGGTGGCGGCGATTTCCGCCCAAGGGAATATAGACATAGTCGCGGAAGAAGCTTCCCAGCGACTTATGCCAGCGATGCCAGAAGTCGGTAATCGTGTCGCAGCAGTACGGGTGCGTAAAGTTTTCGTTGAAATGGAAGCCCAGGCAGCGACCTATGCCGATGGCCATGTCTGAGTAGCCCGAGAAGTCGAAATATACCTGCATCGAGTAGGCCAGTATGCCAATCCAGGCGCCTGTGGTCGTGCAGTCCGCAAAGCCTTGGTTAGTAAGAAACTGCTGTGCGATGAGCGACATTTGGTTGGCCAGAATCACCTTCTTGCCTAATCCGTAGATAAAGCGGAAGATGCCGTCGTAGATGTCCTTGGAGGTCACGGTGCGGTTGTGAATCTCGTTGGCCACGGTGTCGTAGCGCACGATAGGGCCTGCAATGAGCTGGGGGAACATCGATATATAGAGCAGCAGGTCGAAGTAGTTGGTCTGCACCGGCGCCTCGCGCTTATACACATCCACCAGGTAGGAGATAGACTGGAAGGTGTAGAAACTGATACCGATAGGCAGCAAAACGTGCGGGTCGGGAACGTTGAGGTTGAAGGCGTTGAGCGTCTCCACTATCATGCCCGTGTATTTGAATGTGCTCAGAATCAATACGTTGCAGATCACGCCAAACACCAGCATCGCCTTGCGGTGGCGGTCTTGGCGGTCAATCAACAGACCGCAGAGATAGTTGATGAGCACACTGATGAGCATCAGAAATACATAGAACGGCTCGCCCCATGCATAGAAGATGAGCGAAAAGATAACCAGCGCCATATTCTTGCACTTGTTGTAGGCAGTGGTCTTGCTTGGCGAGAGCTTCTTGTCAAGCCATCCTGCCAGAATGTAGGTCAGTGCAAAAGCCGGCAGAAATGCGAACAGAAAAAATAAATTTGCGAAAACCAAGGTAATTGGAATGTTTAGGGTTTTGAGATAAAGTTTACGGCGAATCAGTCAGGAAATCGAGAGAAGCAACCGGCCTGACAATTCACATTAGCACGGTGCAAAACAGCGAAATTGCCATTTGAACGTGCAAAATTACTAATAAATATTTATATAGAATAAGGTAAAAGTCGGAAAATTATACAAAAATTTGTCCAAGTCGCCAAAAATGCGTAACTTAGCAGCCTAAAACTCAAACAGTTAGATATGAGATATATTTTTTTGAGCTTTTTTATGGCCTTCAGTCTGTTGGTATTTGCACAATCTGCGCAACCCGAAAATGAAGGCAAGACAATGACCGGCCGTGCCACTTATTATGGCAACAGCGCCCACGGACGCCGTACCGCAAGCGGCGAAAGACATAACAACGACAGTTTGATTTGTGCACACCGCACACTGCCTTTTGGCACACGCATCAAGGTAAAGAATCTCGCCAACGGCAATGAGGTAGTAGTCAGGGTGACCGACCGCGGCCCGTTTGGCAAAGGCCTCGTGCTTGACCTCAGTCAGGAAGCAGCCCGCCAGCTCGGATTTCTGCGCCAGGGCACCACAAGGGTAGAATACACCGTCTTGGGCCCAGGCCCTATTTATAAGTCAGCCGCCACCGCCGCACCACGCGCCAAAGGCAGTGCAGGCAAGCGCAAGACCTCGGTGCATCGCAAGAAATCATCACACCACAAGTCCCACAGAAGCAGCACCGCCAAGAAATCAACAGCAGCCAAGTCCAAGACTACCGCCGCAAAATCCAAATCAACAGCTGCCAAGTCCAAGACTACCGCCGCCAAAAAGACAAAGTAGGCATTTGAGCATGCATAACGACCGACCTTACATTTCTCTCGTTATGCTTTTGACAACCAGCCGTTTAACTAAGTTTTTGCGCGCACAAAAAATCCTAAAATTCGACATTATTTTCGCTCGCTGCGACTTAATTTCCGTTCACAGCGCTGTGAACAACTGTTCACAGCGCTGTGTACAATCGTTCACCCCGGTGTGAACACACGTTCACAGCGCTGTGAACGAAAATTAGCGCGCATTTAGATTTTTTTGAGGCGCGCGTTGATTATTTCCACCCGCAATCAGCATGGCTTACTTTTGAGCAGTCAGCCTGCAAAATTGCTCGCAATTGAGCCGCCTGCTCCCCTGTTTAGGCTACTCTTTGTACACATTTTTTACAGTTATTTGTATTAGAAGTTGTGGTTGAGTCGTCTCCTCCCCTGAGGAGGGGAGGTGGCTCGAAGAGCCGGAGGGGTACGGAGGTCCAACAAGTACAAATGGCTGAATAGCAACAAATTATGCTATCGACC
>JAZUHM010000058.1:0-3477 GCA_045641725.1 Bacteroidaceae bacterium
ATATTCATACTGGTTGTACCATTTTTCTGAGTGGTCAGCACATAACCAGCATTGTTTGTGGCATTGAGATAAGTGGTTACGAGATACCATTTTGTATTTGCACCCTCAGCCCAAGTGATGGAAGAACCATTATTGGTGGCAGATGCGGTAAGGGTAATGTTATCGCCCAATACCTTATTATATATATAGAAGCCATTTTCCATGTCTCCCACGAAAGCAAAGAGCTGATCTTCGCTACCAGCATTGGTGGTGATTGAGTGGAGTGGACTGTTGGCAGCATCGCCTTGCTTGCTGCTAAGAGCATAATTGCTATTTCGTGAGTTTGTAACGCGGAGCCAACTTGTGTTTTCATCAATGGCAGTGCTCATATAGACGTCGGCTGGATCGCAGGCTTCAAAATTGAAATCTGCACTGTAGCCGCTGGTCTTTTTCGCATAGTTTGGATGCGAAGACTGGTCGAATGAAGCACCACTATTTGGAATAACCACGTAGCTTGCACCTTTGAGAGTGAAGAAACCTTGCTGCTGAGAACTTTCGCCTACAGCATAGTTATATGGGGTATCGCTGAGAGACTTCCATGCAAAATATTTGCCAGATTCTACGTTGCGGAAATAGTAATCATCGCCATTGTAGATAACAGTCCACATTTGGGCAGTGTTGTTGTCCTTGGTTGAACTGAAAGCCACGCCTGTGCCGTTATAAGTAAGGTAGTACTTGATGTCAGTCTTGTCTCCAGGGGTGGCATTGTCATTGTAGATATAATAGGTCTGGCCATTCTTGAGTGGACGTTCCTTGACGGTGACGGTAGTGCCACTAACACTTACCTTGCTATAGCCTTCTGGCACGTTATTGCTAATGGTGAGATCTGTAATGCTCTTGCAAGAAGGGATGTTTACGATAGGAGTAGCGACAACATCGCCATTTGCGAGCTGGTAGGTGAGAGTCACAGGATCGTCAGTAACGTTGCCAATGCGGTAAAGTTCAAGTTCGTGAGCATTTGACCAGCCAGAGAGACGGTTTGGGTCTGCATTTACAAAAGTGTTGCCACTCTTGAATGAGAGAGTTCCATTGCCAGTGGCGTGGTTTGTGATGACATATTCACCGGCAGTATTGCTGGCTGTGATAGCACCATTTGCGGTGAGTGCTGGCCAATAATAGTGGCTACCGTCGGCGCACTCGATAGTCCATTTGTCGCCAACCTTAGCAAGGCGCCATACATATTCTGCGCTATAGCTGCTGCCGTTAACAATTTCTTCGGCAGTCTTTGTGCGGTCAGTTGTATTAACATTGATTGCAAAATTGCTGCCCATATTTACATAACCACGACGAGCCTCCTGAGCTGCGTTTGACACAACGTCCTTGATAATGTAAAGGCCGTTGGTGAGCTCTGAGACATCGGTAATGCGAGTGACTGTGGCAGTAGCGAATACGTTGCCTATACCTTCATAATTAATTGTAATACCAGTTGCGTCGTAGCTGATAGCGCTTGCATCGAGTGGAGTCAGGTCACCATTGGCATCCTTATAGAATGCCTCGCAAGAAGCGAGTTGCTCGTGCAGGTCAGCACCCCAAGTCAATACTTTGCGTGAAAGCTGCTTTGTCTCGCGTGTAGCACCTGCTACTGGTTTTTCGTCAGCAACATAGATTTGCAGATTCCAGTTTCTTGAACCTTTGTTTACTGCGGTGAATACAGAGTTGATTATACCATTTTCGCTAATAACCCAACGCTGGTCGCCACCGTCGTTTATGCTGAGATTTGTGCGTGTGCCAAAGTTAAGTTCACCGTCGCTCCAAACTGTGGCAAACTCTTCTGCTTCGGTGCCTTTCAAATCAACACTATAATTGATGGTAGCTGTTGCGCCAGTGCCAACTTCAACAGAACCTGCCCAACGGCCAATGGTAGAAGTCACATTGTCGCCGTTACCAAGCACCCTAATACCGCCCTTATCGGAGGTATCAGTGCTTCCGCTAGCAGTACTTGATACAGTACCGACTCCGTTGAATATATAAACTGGGCCTGCGTTATTCAAACGGCCTGGTGCAGTAGTTGCAGTCTGGCCTTCGGCCTCGAAGTTGTTGTTAGTAGCATTCCACGTCCATTCTGTACCACCAAATTGTGGCTTGCCATAATAAAGAGTTGGAGCCTCGCCCACGAGGTTGGCAACAAGGTCTGATTCGCCCAGCCAATTATCAGATGTGATAACTGTAAGATTGGCAATGTACCCTGTGAATTCTTCACGAGCATTACCTTGATTACCTGAGCCAATAGCAAAAAGTTGGTCAGCTTCGGCTGGAGTATTCATGCCAGCAGTGGCAGTTTTTGTAAAAAAGTAACCAAAATGTCCTTGATGGCCACTGATGTAACGAGTTGAATTGTAAGCGGGGTTGATGGTAAATGCTACTAAATTCCACTGGTTGGCAGTAATCGCATCAACACTAGTAGCCTGGTAGTCTGCCTTACCCTTGGTGGTCGTCTGCATGGTGGTACCAGTAAGTTTTAACTTGATACCATTACTTTGTCCACCGTAGCTAAAGATACAACCGCCTGTAGGCTGTCCGTAAACCCAAGCTGCTACAGTCACATACTTGTTGCCGTAGGCATTCTTAATAGCATCATTAGTGATGCCTTTGATAAAGTTTCCTCCAGCGAACTTGTAAACAGCACCTTTTTCTACCGTGGTTTTAAAATTGGTAGATAAGGTCGCGTTGTTTTCGCTTGCGGCATCCACCAAGTCTTGCATTCGTGCAATAACCTGAGTGTCTGCCCATCCTCCTATACATATTAGTGTTAGGAGAAGTAAAGTTAAAAGTTTTTTCATATAAAAATTATTAAAGTAAATATTGTTTTTTCATCATGTGGTATCAAGGCGATATAAGGTCTGTTTTGCTCAAAACGAATGAGCAAGCGTTCAAAAATACGAAAAAATATTCATATCTTGCGTGTTTATATATATAAAATCGTACGCGTACGTACATTCTTAACAATAATAAGAGCGGTTTGCTATCTCTGTGTTGCAAATTGACGCTATTTGCGATTTAAGAACTTGAGGCGTGAAAAGTAGTTTGCGCTTGTATTTGTGGTTCTTCTTCAATTTGGTTGATGTTTGTTGCTTCGCATGACGTCGTAGAAATGGTTCAGTGGAAATTACGTGGAGATAAATATAGTATCAATATGATCAAAAAGTCCGCTTATGGGCTTTAGGGCCTTAGAGCCCTATGATGGGTGAGCGGTGCAGAATCCTGTCAAATTCTCCGAATTTTCCGATATTCTGCACCCCTCACCCATCAGCCCTCGGCAAAGCCCATGTGCGGAAGAAAAAGTCCCTAAGGGAAGAAAAGGGGCTTCGCCAATCAAAAAAAATATAAGGAGTTAAAGGGGTGTTAAAAGGGAGTTAACGGACGATACTAACACCGAAGTTGGTGCCTTTCGTAGTTTGGCGCGTCCCGCGCCGAACACCGACCGCAGAGTTTTGAGCG
>JAZUHM010000059.1:0-1557 GCA_045641725.1 Bacteroidaceae bacterium
GGCAGCCTCGCGGATTTCCTGCTCAGGGAACGGCCACAGAGTAATGGGGCGGAACAAGCCGACCTTGTGGCCCTCCTCGCGGAGCTGGTGCATAGCCTCCTCGGCAATGCGCGACATACAGCCAAAACCGACCAACAGATATTCGGCATCGTCACACATGATAGCCTCGGCGCGAGTCTCTGTCTGCTTGACGAGTGCATATTTCTGCTGCATGGCCTCGTTGCGCTTATCCATGAGCAACGGATCTGACTCCAGCGACGAGAGGGTATTTGGCTTGCGCTTCTTGAGGTTAATGCCATTGGCAGCCCACGGGCACTCGGCGTAGATCTCAGCCTCGGTGCGGCGCGCTTTCTGCTCGGGGAGCTTCACGCGCTCCATCATCTGACCGATTACGCCATCGCTGAGCATCATCACCGGCATACGGTATTTAAAAGCCAAACGGAAGGACTCCTCCACAAAATCCGCCATCTCCTGCACCGAGTTTGGCGCAAGCACAATCACGTTGTAGTCGCCATTGCCGCCGCCAACCGTGGCCTGATAATAGTCGCACTGGCCTGGCTGGATTGTGCCCAAGCCCGGGCCGCCGCGCTGCACATTGACAATGACTGCGGGGATTTCGCAAGCACACATATAGCTGATGCCTTCCTGCATAAGGGCCACGCCCGGACTGGACGACGAGGTCATCACTCGCTTGCCGCTTCCGCCGCCGCCATAAAGCATGTTGATGGCAGCCACTTCGCTTTCAGCCTGAAGAACCACCATGCCTGTGGTTTCCCAAGGCTTTTCGAGAGCCAGAGTTTCAAGCACCTCCGACTGCGGAGTGATGGGATAGCCAAAATATCCGTCGCATCCGCAGCGAATAGCAGCGTGCGCAATCGCCTCGTTGCCTTTCATCAGTACGTATTCGTTCTCGTTCATTTCTATTATTCTACTTTTTTGCGATAAACACTGATGCAACCATCCGGACACACTACTGCACACGAAGTACAGCCGGTACACCTCTCCCAATCGTGCTGTTCCACATAGGGATAGCCTTTGTGATTAACCTTCTTGTCTGCCAGGCTCAGCAAATCCAGCGGACAGGCTACGATGCAAAGGCTGCAACCCTTGCAACGCTCTGTGTCAACGATGACAGCGCCTTTAATCTTACTCATTTATCTATGCGTATTTAATTTTCTTGCAGGAGACAAAAAGCATAAGCTCATTGCCCGTAAATATCCTTGTTGTAAAACTCGAGAATGCTATAGGCCATCTTCAGTTTCTGGCGCGCCGGGCTCTCCGGATTCAGTTCGCACGCCTCCAGATAATGCTGTATTGCATCTTTCCACTCACCTTTTTTATAATATATATCGCCCAAAAGGTAGTGAAGAACATCTGCCGGCTCATCAGCGGCACATGTTTTCAGCGCAAACCCAGATGTCTCAACCGAACAGCCTGGTATTTCAACAGAATCAGGCGCACACCTTGCGCCAAAAGGCTCTGATGTTTCTGCATCACGCGGCGGCTGCTTTTTTGCACGGAGCAAATCCGCAAGCAGTTCTTCAGCCTCCTCTGCCC
>JAZUHM010000060.1:0-3543 GCA_045641725.1 Bacteroidaceae bacterium
TCCGACTTCACCACTCAGAAAAATGGCACAACCAGTATGAATATGTATGGCGGCGCTGGAAATGATATCAAATTCTATGATGCTTCTGATCCTGGTTCTACATGGAAAATTTCGGCAGTGGATTCCAACCCAACCATCATCCACTACACCATCAATGGCACCAAGAAATACGCTAACGACGCTAACCAGTATGTTGGCAAACTCACAATCTCTAAGGGCAGCTTCTCAAGCGACAGCTATGTCACTGAGGCAGACAACAACACTACCTTCAACGCCTACCTGCCTAAGAGCAGCGAGACCATTTCATTCAAGAACTACAACCTCCACGGCTGGAAGTATGAGCAGACAGAACAGAACGGCGAATACTATATCACCTACACTGCCGACGAGGAAACCAACTACCAGTACCTCGCATTCGACAAGAGCGCTCAGTGGTACCGCATCCCTGCTATCGTGAGCGCTAAGAATGGCGACCTTGTTTCTATCTACGACTACCGCGTTTGCCACAACGACGTTGGCTTTGGCGAGGTGGATCAGGTAATGCGCCGCAGTTCTGACTTCGGCCAGACCTGGACTGCCGAGACCAAGATTGCCGATGGTAATGGTGGCGGCAAGGTATTTGGCGCTGCATTTGGCGACCCTGCTCTCGTGGCTGACCGTGAGAGCGGCAAGATGACTCTCATCACCGTGAGCGGTACTACAGTTTACACTTCCGCTACTGGCACCGACCACAACCTCGTGTCTGTTCAGTTCAGCGACAACAATGGCGCTACATGGTCAGAGCCAGAGAATATCACCTCACAGTTCTGGGGCGCAGCCAGCGGCATGTTTGCTGACGCTGACACCGAGGCTGCTTCTACCACATTTGCATACTCAGGCTTCTTCGGCAGCGGCAAGATTCTCCAGAGCCGCGTGACCAAGGTGGGCGAGTACTATCGTATCTACGCAGCAATGCTCTGCCGTGGTAAGAACATAAAGGGCGCATACGTGGTTTACTCAGACGATATGGGCCACAACTGGAAACTCCTCGGCGGCGACAACACCGTTAAGGCAGCAGAAGGCAGCGACGAGCCTAAGGTAGAAGAACTTCCAAACGGCGACATCGTGCTCTCATGCCGCAAATACAACGGCCGCTACTTCAACATCTGGAAGTGGTCACAGCTCCCAGAGGGCGATGATAAGGTTGGCGCTGGCCAGTGGGGCACTGTTGTTCAGAGCAACCAGCAGACCGGCGGTATCAGCGTTGGCGGCAACTCTTGCAACGGCGAAATCCTCTATGTTAAGGCTAAGAAGGCCGACGACACCGACGCAATCCTCATGCTCCAGTCACTCCCAAGCGGCAACGACCGCTCTGGCGTTGAGATCTGGTATAAGGATATTACCGACCCAGCTACATACGCTGACGTAACTACCTTCGCATCTAACTGGACTCGTGGCCTGCGCGTCAGCCCACAGAGCACCGAAGACGGTTCATTCTCGGCCTATAGCACCATGACCGTACAGCAGGACGGCAAGATCGGCTTCCTCTACGAAGAAGGCCCTGCTACCTACTGCATCGTTTATGTTCCGCTGACTGTAGAAGAAATCACAAACAACGCATACAAGGGCATCGCAGTTGCTTTGCCTACCGAAGAGTATATTGCAGCAGTAGCCGCCTTGAAGAATGCATACGCAGAAAAGAATGTTCAGCTTGGCGACGGAAGCAGCTGGCTCGACTATGTAGCATCTGATGCTGCAGCTCTTGAGGCAGCGAAGACAGCAGCCGCTCCTCAGATCGAGAAGAGCGCCATCGAACTCTACAATGAGCCTGTAACTATCGAGGCACTTCAGGATATGACCGATGCCCTCACAGCCATCTCTATCGTACAGAAGTACAAGAAAGGCTGCTATGTTCGCATCCAGGGCTATTCTGGCAACTACATCAGCCTGCCAACAACTGGCAATGGCAAGATGAGCAACGCCGAGGACAAGACCACCGTACTCTACCTCGCTCCAACTGGCGAAATCACCAGCTTTGCGACTGGCCTCGGTTTGTCACAGACCAGCATTGCCAGCGAAAGCGGCTTCAATCAGTTCACCCTGCTCAAGGGCGCTCAGGAAGGCAAGTACTACGTTAAGTCTAATGCTTCAGGCATCGGCACTTATCTCTACGACAACACTGCTAACGGCACCAAGGTTGACCGCAATACCACCCAGATAACCAGCGGCAGCTACCAGACCGACTGGACACTCATTGAGGTAGCAACTTCTGAGATTGCTAACCTCTCAAGCGATGAGGTGCAAAATAATTCACTCGCCTATGGTGTGGCCCCTATGGTTGAAGGCGATTATATTGCCAACATCATTGAGAAGACTGCTGACGGCAACGTTGTAAAGAACCTCGCTCTTACAGACAAGGTTGATTTCGATACTCCAGTTGAGTTCACAGCTGTCAAGGCACTCTACAAGCGCGTTACTCCAGAAGGCGAGGGTTGGAACACCGCAGTTCTGCCATACGCATTTGAAGTTCCAGCTGGCATGACCGTGCTCAACAATGCAACCAAGGGCGCTAACAGCATTAGCTTCGACGAAGTGACTGCCGGTTCTACCGTCGCAGCCAACACTCCATTCCTCTATCGTGCTGCAAGCGGCGAGGTTATCACCATCGAGGCTGCAAACGTAGATATTGCTGCAAACGTAGAGGCTTTGACAAGCGGCGACCTCTGTGGTACCTACACCAAGATTGGCCAGGGCTCAGCCACAGGCAAGCTCATCATGACTCAGGACGGCCAAGGCTTCAAGACCGCCAGCGCACTGGCCAGCATCCCAGCCTTCCGCGCATATCTCGAAGGCAACGGTGCCACAAGCTCAAACGTTTACACCATTACCATCGGCGACGACCTCACCGGTATGATTGATGCCAACACCGACCTCAACACCAAGGTCACCGTTTACAGCATCGACGGCAAGATTGACCGTGAGAATGTAGAAGCCATCACAGCCCTCCAGGGACTCGCAAAGGGCATCTATATCATCAACGGCCAGAAAATCCAGAAGTAAGCACAATACCGTTCTCCTCCCGCCCACCAGCGGCGGGAGGAGAGCCAAAATCTATTGAACATGAAAAAACAATATACTGCGCCAAACATCTTGGCTTTAAATATTCAGGCCACAAACCTGATGTCAACATCGGTGCCTGTGTCGGGCGAGACAGACGACGAGGCACGCTCAAGCAAATTCTGGGGCAAGTCTATCTTTGACGAACCCGAAGAAGAAGACATTGACGAGGGCTCGATATTCTAAGCCGCTCTGACAATACATTATTCTATAGCACGCTCTCTTGCATCCGCAAGGGAGCGTGTTTTTTTTTACGTACGACCAACGGCGAGCCTGGAATGTGAGAAAAATCGGGGCTCAGTGGAAAAATACTGGGGAATAACTAATTTATGGGGGGCTGTTTGCTCCCAACTCAGCTCGCATTTGAGTCGTCTCCTCCCCTGTTTAGGGGAGGTGCCCGAAGGGCGGAGGGGTAGCCCCTGACAAAGTTAGTAACTATGCGTGGGG
>JAZUHM010000061.1:0-2240 GCA_045641725.1 Bacteroidaceae bacterium
GCATGATTCGCAAAAATCAATAGTAAAAATAATAAAGACAATAAAAATATTTGTGGTTATAATTACTAGCTTTGGCGCATCCCGCGCCGAGTGCCGACCGACAGGCAAGCCCTGAAAGGGCGGCATAAAACAGGCGGGTGGCGTAAGCCCCCTTAATCAATTACGCTATCTAGAATAGAGCCCTGTAAGCGGCGGCATAATTGCTAAATAGGTTGATTGAGATTTATGCCGCCCTTACAGGGCTCAGATACCATACCCGCATTTCCACATAGGGTTCACACCCTATGCTATTTTATGACGCCCTTTCAGGGCTTAAGCCTCGCTCGCACAAAAAAAAATAATGAATAATTAATGTCTAATTCACGATAATTAACGTTTACTTTTCACCTACGCTATTCGCTAGAATGCGCATGATTCGCAAAAATCAATAGTAAAAATAATAAAGACAATAAAAATATTTATAATAATTGGTAGCGCATGAAAAAGTAAAAAAGTGAAAAAGTGAAATTTAGCGCGCACTTCATTTTTTTAAGAACGGAATTTCTATGTTTTTAAGCGCAATTTGTGTCCCCAAAGCCGAGAGCGGAAAAAGTTGTCAGGGACAATAAAAGTGGGGGATTTTCTCTTTACACGTACATTATTTTATATTATAAGGCGGAATTTCTGAAAAAATCGCTATCTTTGCATTTTCACTCTCAATGCGATGGCAAAAAAGACAAACAATCATACTCAAGGGACGGCTATCGAGGTGTTTGGCGCCAAGGCCAACAACCTACAGAACATCTCGGTCAGCATTCCCCACGACAAACTAACCGTGGTGACCGGACTGAGCGGCAGCGGCAAGTCTTCGTTGGCTTTCGACACTATCTACGCCGAGGGCCAGCGCCGCTATATCGAGACTTTTGCTGCCTATGCCCGCAACTTTCTGGACAATGTGCAGCGACCCGAGGTTGACAAGATTACGGGCCTGTCGCCGGTAATCTCCATCGACCAGAAGACCACCAACCGCAACCCGCGTTCTACGGTGGGCACTGTGACCGAGATCTACGATTTTCTCCGACTGCTCTATGCCCGCATCGGCGAGGCTTTCTCTTACGCCAGCGGCCAGAAAATGGTGAAATACACCGAAGAGCGAATCATACAGATGCTGCAGGAGGAATACCTGGGCAAGAAAATCTACATTCTCGCCCCGCTGGTAAGAAACCGCAAGGGTCACTACCGCGAACTGTTTGACTCTATCCGTCGCAAGGGTTTTCTGTATGTCAGAGTAGATGGCGAGATGGTGGAACTCAAGCCCCGATACAAGGTTGACCGCTACAAAAACCACACCATCGAGGTGGTGATCGACAAAATGAAGGTGAAAGAGGAGGACATTGCCACCTCTGCCGACAGCAACGACAACCGCCTGCGCCGCACCGTGATGACCGCCTTTAAACAGGGCGATGGCATGATCACCATTCTCGATGCCGACACCAATCAGGACCGCCACTACAGCAAACACCTGATGTGCCCTGTCACCGGCATCTCCTATCGCGACCCCTCGCCCCACGACTTCTCGTTTAACTCCAAGCAAGGCTGCTGCCCCCACTGCAACGGCCTGGGCATGGTCAACGACATCGACTACGACAAGGTCATTCCAGACCCAACCAAGTCTATTCGCAACGGAGGTATCGCCCCGCTCGGCAAGTATAAGAACACTCTGATTTTCATAGAGATACAATCGTTGCTCACAGCCTACGACTGCGACCTCGACACCCCCATAGCCGACATTCCCGAAGAGGCTATAACCGAAATACTGCAAGGCAGCACACGCGACATCCGCATTCCCGGAGCGCTCATCCACACTACCAACGACCAGTTTGTGACCTACACCGGCATTGTGCGCCACCTGCAGCAGATGGCCGACGGCGAGCTCTCGGCTTCTGCCGAAAAATGGGTGGAACAGTTCAACAAGCAGGTGGTGTGTCCCGAATGCCACGGCCTGAGGCTCAACAAGATTGCGCTGCACTATTTTATCGACGGCAAAAACATCGCCGACCTCTGCTGCATGGACCTCATCAGTCTGCAAGAATGGATAAACAATCTGCTGCCTAAGCTAAACAACACACAGCGCACCATCGGCGAGGAGATAGTCAAGGAAATCAATACCCGCCTGCGCTTCCTGCTCGCCGTAGGACTGGGCTACCTGTCGCTCAACCGCGGTTCGGCCACCCTGTCGGGCGGCGAGAGTCAGCGCATTC
>JAZUHM010000062.1:0-3809 GCA_045641725.1 Bacteroidaceae bacterium
TTGGCCCCACAAACAAGGAAAACGCCTGGAGGTCACCCGTAAAGGAGAAGAACATGGCGGGGCCACAGATCAGCGACCTCAAGGGCTGGAAGTGTGAAGCCGCTGCCGCCTATGGTGTGCGCGCCATCCCTGCCACCGTGCTCATCGGCCAGGACGGCAAGATCATCAAGCGCGACCTCCGTGGCCCAGAGCTTCTCAAGACTCTTGAGGAGATGCTCAAGTAAGCCGACGGCTCAAATGCGAACAACCTTATTAAATAATATATCGCCCGTATGAAATCACTTGTAAAACTCGCGATATTGATAATCATGATTAGTCTGACCCGTGCCGCCATGGGCCAGACTAATCTTGTTTGGCGACCAGGCGAGGTCGTGGCCGCGGCCAGCCTCAAGGGCCAGCAGCTCAGCCAGTGCTTCACCTCGTCGCCCATCAGCAACGAAGTGTTCAGCCGCATCTGGCTCAAGTCGTATAAGCGCGACTGCACCATACCGCGCGACGACCTGCGCTATCTGCGCATACTGCATGTCAACAAGGAGGGCCAGCCACAGATGGGCGAACTCATCTGCAACAAAGCCATTGCCGACGACCTGCTCTATATCTTCCGCAAACTCTACGACGCCGGCTATCGCATCGAGCGCATGGTGCTGGTGGACGAATACGGAGCCGACGACCAGCAGTCGATGAGCGCCAACAACACCTCATGCTTCAACTTCCGCCGGGTGTCGGGCAGCACCAAGCTCTCCAACCACAGCCTGGGACTAGCCATCGACATCAATCCGCTCGTCAATCCCTATGTGCGCACCAAGGCTGGCAAGGTAGAGCCCGCCAACGGCAAGCGCTACGCCACCAACCGCACCAACAAGCCCAATCAGCCGCTGCGCTTTATCGACCGCACCGACCTGTGCTACAAACTCTTCATCGAGCGCGGTTTTATCTGGGGCGGCGCATGGAAGGTAAATATTGACTATCAGCATTTTGAGAAGAAAATCCGCTGAAAATCCCAGGCCCAGAAGCGCCTTTTTGCGCACCATTGGGCGAACGATTTCTTCGCTTTAAAATCCACAGAATTCGCTTTCATTTTTTCTAAGTGCGAGATGAATTTGGTTCACAGCGCTGTGAACAATCGTTCATAGCGCTGTGAACAATCGTTCACAGCGGTGTGAACAAACGTTCACAGCGCTGTGAACGAAAATTAGCGCGCACTTCGTTTTTTCAAGCGCGCAGAAAATCGAAATCAGCACGTATTTGTGTCCGGTCAAGATGATATTTGTGTCTGGTAAAAATGCAGTGATTGACCCGTCTTCTCCACTGGTTAGGAGAGGTACCCCAAGATGTTAAATTCTTAAAACAAGAACTAATTTTGCTGTAAATGTTAATTTATTTAACACTCTGCAAAAATCTGGAAATCTTAGGGCGTGTTAATAAAACATCATTGTATTTTTGCACCATGAAAAACTCAAGACTCACCATAATAGCCATCGTGATTGGCATCGCGTTTGTGGCGCTTATATATATAATTGTCAGCTACACCTCCAGCACTGTCAGCATGCGCAAGGAGCAATTTGACGCCGGCGTAAACCGCAGTCTGTTCCGTGTGTCGCGCATCATGGAGATGGAGGAGACCTATCAGGGACTCAAGGACGACCTGCACTCTATCGGTTCCGAAAAGATTGACAGCGACCTGGTGGAAGGCCCCGCCGACAGCACACTGATGCTCAGCAAGCCGTCAACACCGCTGCAGGGCAACACCCAGCTTGTGTCGCACGCCTCGCAGCCTCAAGGTCTCACGCTGGGCAAAAATACACCGCGCAAACACCCCGACTTCTCCGACGAGATGAGGGCTGAGCTGAAAAAACGATATGTCTATCAGCACGAATTGCTCAACAAGGTGATCTACTCTATCCTCTATTCTTCAAACGAGATTCCGCTTGAGAAGCGTCTCAACTTTAAGAACCTCGATAGTTATCTCAAGGCCGAGCTCACTCGCAACGGTATCGACATCCCCTACCACTTCACCGTGGCCAATGGCAATGGCAAGCTGCTCTATAAATGTCCTGACTACACCGACGAGGGCGCCGACAACAGCTACAAACAGGTCATCATGCCCAACAATTCGCAGGGCAACACCGGCATCCTGACCGTCAGCTTCCCATCCATCAACCGCTATGTCTATAAGTCGTCGAAGTATATCGTGGCCGCCGGCATCTTCGTGATCATCCTCGTGCTTATGTATATATATATGATAAGGATGATGATCCGACAGCGCAAGTTGGACCAGGTCAAAAACGACTTTGTCAACAATATGACCCACGAGCTCAAGACACCGGTGGCCTCCATCTCGCTTGCCTCGCAGATGCTCAGCGACAATTCTGTCACCAAGACCCCCGTTATTATGGAGCACCTTACCAGCGTGATAGGCAACGAGACACAGCGCCTGCGCCTCCTGATAGACCGAGTGCTGCAGACCTCGCTGCTCGAAGGCCGCCGCATCGCGCTCAAACAGGACAACCTCGAGATAAACACGATGATAGAAGATGTTTGCTCCACCTTTGCCCTTAAGGTAGAGGAGAATGGCGGCACAATCGAGACCTCGCTCCTCGCCACGCGCGACACCATCACTGGCGACGAGGTGCATATCACCAATGTGCTCTTCAACCTGATGGAGAACGCCGTGAAATACCGCCGCGAAGACGAGCCCCTGCGACTTAACATCACTACCGAAAACAAACACAACAAACTCATAATCACCATTGCCGACAACGGCATCGGTATCAAGAAAGAATATCTCAAGAAGATTTTCGACAAATTCTATCGCGTCCACAGTGGCAACACCCACGACGTGAAGGGCTTTGGCCTCGGCCTTGCCTACGTGCGCAACATCATACAATTGCACCACGGCAGCATACACGCCGAGAGCAAGCTCGCCCAAGGCACAAAATTTATCATTACATTACCAACCATAAAAGACTAAGACAACTATGATTGAAAAGACCCGAATCCTATTGTGTGAAGACGACGAAAGCCTCGGCATGCTCCTTAGAGAATACCTCCAGGCTAAAGGTTATGACGCTGAGCTTTGCACCGACGGCGAAGCAGGCTATCGCGCATTCGTGAAGAATCCATTCGACATCTGCGTGCTCGACGTTATGATGCCCAAGAAAGACGGATTCACCCTCGCTCGCGATATCAAGCAGACCAACTCAGAGACCCCTATAGTGTTCCTCACCGCCAAGACTCTCAAGGAAGACGTGTTTGAGGGCTTCAAGATTGGCGCCGACGACTACATCACCAAGCCTTTCTCCATGGAAGAGCTCACTCTGCGCATCGAGGCCATCATGCGCCGTGTGCACACCAAGAAGCAGTCGGAGGTAGCCGTGTTCCAGATGGGCACATTCAGCTACGACGCCAAGAAGCAGATTCTCACCTGCCAGAACGGCGAGACCAAAAAGCTCACTACCAAGGAGAGCGAGCTCCTCGTGCTCCTCTATCAGCACGCCAACGAGGTGCTCCAGCGCGAGTTTGCCCTCAAGACTATATGGGTTGACGACAATTACTTCAACGCCCGCTCTATGGACGTCTATATCACCAAGCTGCGCAAGCACCTCAAGGACGATCCTAATGTGGAAATCATCAATGTCCACGGCAAAGGCTACAAGCTCGTCATCCCTAACCAGGCTCTCTCCGAGGCTTAAATCCATTAAGCAATGCCGGCTATCAACAGTATCATGCCAGGAGTCTATAGCATCCTGCTATTGATCGTGTCAAACGTATTTATGACCCTGGCGTGGTACGGACATCTCAAACTACAG
>JAZUHM010000063.1:0-3144 GCA_045641725.1 Bacteroidaceae bacterium
TACTCCTTCTTCAGCTTTACATCGACCACAAGCTTCTTCATCTCCTCGCGCTTCAGCGAGTCCTTGATGAGATATGCGGCATTGTCGTCCTTGCGATAGACCTGCACCTTCTTCACAGTGTAGGCCGGCAGATTCTCAAGCGCCATCTTGGGGTCGCCGCTGAAGAAGTCCTTGCCGTTCACAAGCAGCGACTCCACCTTTTTACCATTATTGTATATCTCGCCGTTTTCCCTGAGTTCCATACCTGGCATGGCCTCCAGCAGTTTGTCGAGCATCGAGCCCTCGGCCAGTTGAAAGGCGTCGGCGTCATATTCCACCGTGTCGCCCTTGACTACCATCTTGATGCGGGTGGCGTGCACCACCACCTCGCCCAGTTTGTGCTCCTTGGGCTTCTTTTGCAGGGTGAAATCCTTCTCCCACATCAGTGTATATTTATGAAACTGCTTGTCGGGGATTACGAGGTCGAAGACTCCCGGCACATAGCCCTCCACGTCGAAGCGAATCTTGTAGGCACCGCCCTGAGGCAGCTTGAAATGATACTCGGGCTCGGTGTCGTAGCCCCAGGTGCCCCAATAGCGTTTCTCTGAGGGGTAGAGACTGTCCACCAGCACCAGCGAGTCGAGCTCATTGGTGACCGTCACGATTCCCTTGCCGAGTTTCTCGCCAGTCATCATGTCCTTAACTTTGCCCGACACGTATATCGAGTCTTTGCGCACGGCTTGAGCGGCTTGCGCCTCCACTCCTGCCATAATTGCGGCCACCGCCAGCAGAGCCAGTGCCTTCAGCCACATTGGCAAAACATTATTTTTCTTCATCTTAAGCACTTCTTATATTTCAATAACGCAAAACAGCGTGATTTATTCGATTGTCGAGCTGATTTTTTCGTAGCGGGCCCGCACTTCGTCCATTGTGATGCCGAGTGTCTGCATTGTCTGAAACATGCGGGGCAGTTCATGGTCAAAGAACTCCGCTTTCCTCACGGCAAGTATGCGCTCTGCGGCGCCCTCGCCCACAAAGAATCCCAGGCCGCGGCGCTGAAAGATTATCTCGCGCTGCGCCAACCAGTCAAACGAGCGCACCACAGTATTGACATTCACCTCTACCCTGCCGGCATAGTCCCTGACCGAAGGCATGCGCTCGCCCTCAGCCAACGTGCCGCCGAGTATCTCGTCCATCAGTATCTCTGCAATCTGCAGATATATGGCTTTATTTCCTGTAAACTCCATAGGCTAACGATTGAAAAAGTCACGAATCTGCGAGCGCTTGAAATTTCTGTAAGCCAGCACCCACAATGCGAGTGCCGCAACAACCTCCAAGCCCAATACGACAAAGAAAAAAGCATTTATAACGTCTGGCTCGTCAACTGTGGTCGCCAGCACAAGAAAAGTTATCAAGCCTACCATATTTAATGTGCCGACTATCACAGCCGACGGCACAATATTAAATCTATAGACGCGCGAATTGACAAACAGCAGCAGTGAAGGCAGCAGCAAATACAAATAGGCATAAATTGCCCATACCATACCATCCAGATCGGTGGCACGCATCTCAACCATCATGTAGTGAAAATTCCAAATATGGCGGTAACTATCGTCTGTAAGGTACACAACAAAATTGATTGTGCACATAATGATTGCCATCACCACGAGCACCAATGCATTCATCACCAACTGGGCCACAAACTTCTCGCTCACGCTGGCCGGCAGCGAGAGAAAAGCAATGCGGCGGCGCTTATTATACATCGGGTGGAATGTGCAGCACACCACTACGGGCGAAATCGTAAACATCAGGCCCGCGGTCATTATGCCCACAGATTCAACGGTGATTAAATTCTCCTCCACAAGCAATCCCAACACAACAAGCAACGCCATGGCACTCAGCAGCAAAAACGGCGCCGCCAGTGTCCAGCCCAGATACCACTTGCGGTCGAAGCGGTAGATATATTTCATCACACTCAAAAATCTGGCAAAACTAAAGTTCTTCATGGCATCAGGAAATTTTATTGTTCAACACGTCGATATACAGTTTCTCCAAATCCACGGGCGCGTCGTCGGCCTCCTCAAGCGGTGCGTCGTAGAGCACTTGGCTCTGGTCGAGTATAATCACATGGTCGAGCAGTTTCTCCACATCATGCACCTGGTGGGTAGAGATGAGGATGGTCTTTTGGTCGCTCATGCCGGTCACCACCACCTTGCGAAACTGCGACTTGCTGGCGATATCCAAGCCATTGGTGGGCTCGTCCATCAAAAGGTACTTGGTGTTGGCAGCCAGCGCCACACAGATATACACCTTCTTCTTCTGGCCCATCGACAACTGGCCAAGATTCAGATCGGGAGTCAAACCAAAATCCGCCAGGCAGCGGGTGAGCAACTCTTCGCTAAAGTTAGGATAAAAAGGCTTTATCAGGCCGACATAAGTCTTGAGCGCCATGCCCGGCAGACTGAATTCCTCGGGCACCAGAAAGATGTCGCTCAGCATCTCAGCCTGACGCTTGTGAGAAACCGCGCCATCCACGCTCGCCTCGCCCATCTTGGGACGCAGCAGACCCATTATAAGATAGAGCAGCGTGCTCTTGCCGGCACCATTGCTGCCAAGCAAACCGCAGATTCGGCCCTCGCCTATCTCCATATTCAGATCGCTGAACACCGGATTGCCCTTTTTATACGAAAATTCAACATTTTTTAACTGTATCATAGTGTCATAGTTTAATATTACAGTGCAAAAGAAATACATTTCCACGATACAGCCAAATATTTTTGCCAGAATTTTAATTCTTAGCGCAAAAAAGTACTATCTGGCCTTGTATGTGAGGAGGAAAAACAGCCTAAACACGAATTTTGCTGCGGCGGCAATAAATTTTGCAGGCAGAAGACGCAGATTTATTGCGAAAATATTTTGAGTCACCGGGCGGTGACAAATTTGTCATCGGGCGATGACATTAACGTCACCGGGCGATGAATTTAATGTCACCGGGCGGTGACTTAAAATCATTGCGCGGCTATTCCCGGTTTCAACGCACCAAAAACACAACTCCCCGCGAGGAAAAATCCTTGCGGGGAGCTGCGGTTGCATAGCCCTGACGATTTACTTCTGCTTCAAGACCTCGGCGGCCACTTCCTCGAGTTCCTTGTACCACTCTTCGCC
>JAZUHM010000064.1:0-2736 GCA_045641725.1 Bacteroidaceae bacterium
TGGGCGGCGCAAGCGGCGAAGACGAGAAATATGAACTCGTGCAGACCCTGCCGCAGAAGAGCCTCACCGCAAGCAGCTGGACAACGGTGCCCGAGGCAGAAGTGCCCTACAGAGTGGTAGAGACCACTGGCCACGGTTATCCACATATCTATCAGTATAAGATAAACTCTGTTGCGCTGAAGGCAAATCAGAAGGTAGAGGTGACCATTGCCTATGTAAGCGGTTCGCACAGACTTAACTTCGCCGGCGTTGACCTTGTAGAGCCAAACGGCAGTATTGCCGCCATCGACTACCACACAGGTTACTCTGGCAGCCAGGCGCAAGACAATGTGTTCAGCTTTATTGCGCCAAACGACGGCACCTATACCATCCGCTGCATGGTGGAAGACGGCACTGAGTCTATCAATGCCTCAAGCACCATCGCTACCAAGGTCTATAATCCTAAGGAAGGCGTGGTAATCAACACCGACCTCATCGGCATCGAGGGCCGCTGGAGCCGCAATACCACTCTGGCCAATGGCGAGATCTGGAAGATCAGCGGTGTGGTAGGTCTTGTGGCTCAGGATGGCCAGCAGGCCAATGCCGACATACGCAAGACGCAGAAGCGCCGCTCGTTCCTGGCTTACAGTGAGCGCGAGAGAGCTGTGCCATGGCGCGCCTTTACGATGTATAACTCGTGGTATGAGCTCAATATCAATCGCAACAATTCGCTTGATCCTACCAAGAATATGACTTCTGAGCAGGTGCTTGACGTGATGAACCATTGGAAGACAAATTTCTTTGACAAATACGATGTTGCCCCTACCAGTTTCGTAATCGACGACGGATGGGATAACTACGGCACATGGACATTCCACGGCGGATTCCCTAACGAGATGCGCGACATGGCGGCCCTTGCAGATAAGATGGGCGCTGGCGTAGGAGCATGGCTCGGTCCTGTGGGCGGCTATGGCACCAGCGGCACATATCGCCGCAACTACTGGACTAATCTTGGCCAGAAGATGGAGCTCTCTAACCCTAACTACTACCAGACTTTCCTCGACGCCGCTAAGAATCTCACCCAGAATCAAGGCGACTTCAACTTCTTTAAGTTTGACGGAATCTCTGCACAGTTCTCATCTGTAGGACCTGATGCCGGCGACGTAGGCAATGAGAATGCCGAGGGCATCATCCGTCTGGAGCGCTATGTGCGCGAAAATCTCAAGCGCGACATCTTCTTTAACACCTCGGTTGGTACTTGGGCCTCTCCGTTCTGGTATCACTACACCGACGCCACCTGGCGCCAGGAGCAGGACTATTCTACCATTGGCAACAATAGCAGTGACCGTGAGAACTGGATCACCTATCGCGATCGTCTGGTATATCAGAACTATGTGCAGAATTCGCCTATTTGTCCTATCAATACTATCATGACCCACGGATTTATCCTCTCTAAGTATGGCAATGTGAGCAAGGATATGACTTATCGTTCTGTAAAGAATGAGTTGCGCTGTGCATTTGCCTGCGGCAGTGGCATGGTAGAGCTTTACAACGACTACGAATTGATGGACCAGATAAGTAACGGCAAACTGTGGAAAGATCTTGCCGACTGCATCAAGTGGCAGAAGAAAAATGCCGACGTGCTGATGGATGCCCATTGGGTAGGCGGCAATCCTTGGAACGGCTCTAAGGCTGCTATCTACGGCTGGGCCGCATGGAATGGCAAGAAGTCATGCCTCACTCTGCGCAATGGTGCCACCACCGCCCAGAGCATCACCCTCACCCTGCGCGAGGCACTTGAAATCCCTGCCAACCTCGAGGGTAGCATAGTGATGACCAAGGCCTTCACCGACCAGCTCACACTCAGCGGTTTGACCGAGGGCACTGGCATCGATATCGACACTCCGCTCACTATCACATTGCCCGCAAGCAGTGTATATGTGTTTGACGGCACCGATTCGGAGGACGACCCCCTGGCAGTAGAATCAGCAGTCGCAGACGAGACTACCGCCTCCAACTTAGACAATGCATATTACGACCTGCAGGGGCGCAAGGTAGAGACCCCCGCCCGCGGCCAGATGTATATCAACAACGGCGAGGTAGTTAAGTTTTAGACTTTTTTCGACACCAATTACACAAAACCATAACAAAAGGCGGCCGCAATGGTCGCCTTTTTGCATTCGTTGTATTGAGCTCTGGCATCATGAGAACTTTATGCTCAAAAGCCCTGCAGTGATTAAAGACTGGCGCACATGGCTACGCCGACCATACTACTACAGCTCGCGAAAATTCTCTCATCATAGGACGCCATTACTTAAAAAGTTGGCGTCAAAACTATGCTGCGGAAACTTTTCACATCCAATAAACAGAGTATCGAAAGCATCTGAACCATCAGTGCGATGTTGTAAAAGATCTTCTTCCGTTTATTCCTTTTTTTTACCATCCTTATTCTTGTGGAAGCCATTCCGTCCACGCGAAACACCGGCAGTCTGAATAGCAAGAATAAGGTCATCATTATTCTGTCTGTTGAAAAATGGCATGAGCCGTTGCTTTCCTGCAAACGCCTGATTAATCAGTAAGTATTTCTAGTCGTGCTTCATTGGCTGACCAAGATACACGTCATTGACCTGCCAGTCATGAGCCTCAAACTCATGACAAATAACCCAATGGAAATCCTGGTCATTGACAACATAGTTGGCACGCAAGGCTGTTGTGTCACATAAGTTACAGCTTAAAAAAGGCTATAATTTTGGTATT
>JAZUHM010000065.1:0-9914 GCA_045641725.1 Bacteroidaceae bacterium
TTATAAGAGTAAACTCTTAACAGTCAGCCCCGCCCGCAGCAGTAGTGGTGCCAAGCACCACTGCAAGTCTGTACCAAAAGAAAAAGTGGCTACGCCAAAAAAAAGGTCTTCGACATCAAAAATTGGCGCCAAGCTACGAAAGTCACCATGCGAGACATTGGTATCGCCCATTAACTCCCCTTTAACTCCTATATTTTTTTGATTGGCGAAGCCCTTTTCTTCCCGTAGGGACTTTTTCTTCCGCACATGGGCTTTGCCGAAGGCTGATGGGTGAGGGGGTGCAGAATATCGGAAAATTCGGAGAATTTGACAGGATTCTGTACCCCTCACTCATCATAGGGCTCTAAGGCCCTAAAGCCCATAAGCGGACTTTTTGATCATTTTGACATTGTATTTATCCCCACATAATTTCCACTGAGCCGAGTTATCGCTTCGCTCAGGGAATTAACGGACAACGCCAATGTCTCGATAGGTGCCTTTCTTAGTTTGGCGTGTCCCGCGCCGAACACCAACCGAGGCGCAAAGATTTTGAGTCACCCGTGGATGACAAGTTTGTCACCCGTGGGTGACTTTAATGTCATCCGTGGGTGACTTTGACGTCATCCACGGGTGACACAAATTAATTTCGCAGAAAAACACTGCAAGCTGGGCGCAAAATCTTTTCCGCGCGCTGGCAAATGTCACCTTATTTAGCTAAAAACCATGTATTTAGCAAAATTTAACTCAGCAAACACGCAGGATGTCCCATTTTTTTTTAAATTTGCCACATTAAATTTAACCATTGGAATATGAAAAGATATGTAGTTCTCCTCGCGACGCTTTGGCTGATGGCAGCCGGCGTGTGCGCACAAGACGATCAGGCATCGCTTGAGCGCCTCAAGAACTTTGCCCAGAACATGCTTGCGTACAACCACAATTATACGCAGGAAAAAGTGTATCTGCACCTCGACAACAACGGCTATCTGCCGGGCGAGACAATCTGGTTCAAGGCCTATGTGATGAAGGCCTCGTCGCTCCTGCCCACCGACATGAGCAAGGTGCTCTATGTGGAACTGCTCAACCCCGACGGACAACTCATAGAGCGCAAGACACTGCCCGTAACCAACGGCCGCACCTACGGCGACTTCAAGGTCGATCCGGGCCTTTGTCGCCCAGGCTACTACGAGGTGAGAGCCTACACCCGCGCCATGCTCAACTGGGACGACGCCTACGTCTTCAGCCGCGTGGTACCAATGTATATTGAGCCTAACGACACCGTCAACTTCTCCGACATAAAAATGCCGCCACAACTCTACGCCAAGACCAAGAAACCCGGTCTGCGCACCGAGCCCAAGGCCCTCGTTGACGACAATGTCATCACATCGAAGTCGGCCCTGCTCACATTTTACCCCGAAGGCGGCTATATCACTCGTGGCCTGCCCACCCGAGTGGCCTACAAGCTCACCGACCGCGACGGACTGCCCGGCCCCTCAGAAATCAGCATCTGCAATCAGGCCGGCGAAGAGGTATTGAAATCGGCAGTTTTCCACGATGGAATGGGCGTTTTTGAACTTCCCGACACATGGCAGGGAGGCACCGCCAGACTGCTCGACAACAATGACAAGGAGCACATCTTTGACCTGCCGACACCCAGACCCGAGGGCGCCGATGTGCATGTAACCTGCACCCCAAACGACGGACTGACCATAAAAATCCTGTCAACAGAATCGCTGCAAGGCACCATAGCAGGCCTCAGCGTGACCTGTCGCGCCAACCTTTTATATTTCAGCGACCTCACACTGCAAGACGAAAATTCCATCAACATCCCATACCAGAAACTCCGCGATGGAATCTTGCAAATTTCACTTTTCACCCCCGAAGGCAAAGTGCTCAGCGAGCGCCTCGTTTGGTGTGCACCCCACAGCACTCAGCCAACCATGAAGATTGCGCAGAATCAAGAAATCTACGCCCCATTCTCACCCGTAGTGCTCGACATTAGTCTCAACGACGCCGAAGGCAATCCGCTGCGCGGCGATTTCTCGCTCTCAGTGCGCGACGCTGCCACCGAGTTTGCACCCGAAGGCAACAGCATGCAGATAGAGATGCTCATGGCCAGCGACCTGAAAGGCCATATCCACAAACCCGAATTCTATTTTGAGGCCGACGACGCCACACACAGTCAGGCCCTCGACCTGCTGCTCATGGTACAGGGCTGGCGCCGCTATTCATGGCAGGAGATGGCCGGTGTAAAACCATTTGAACTCAAACAGCCGATGGAAGACGGCCTACTCTTCTTCGGTAACGTGACCGACACACAGGCCGCCGGCAGCAATCTGGCCAAAGACAATGGTCTCAACCTCAACTTCCTTATCACGCAGGGAGGAAAAGCCAAGACCTACGACGCCAAGACCAAGCCCGATGGCACATTTGCACTACGCCTGCCCGACTTCTGGGGCGATTGTCCGTCGGTAATCACCATCACCAACGCCAAGGACAAGCGCGTCTATACCAATCTCAAGATTAACCGCAATTTCTCGCCAGACATAAAGCCGTACGAGCCGCTGACTATCGCTTCGCTCACCGAAACTCAGGGCGAGCGCATTCTTAGCCAGGCCAAGCCCGACCTCTTCAACTGGCAAGACACTATCCCCGACCTCATGGCCAACGCCATAAACCTCAAAATGGTCACCATCCACGGCGACCGCGTGCAATACGGCTACCGCCCGGGCCTCAGATTCTCTCGCGGCTACAAGGAAGAAGACGTCAAGAAGATTTCGCGCTTCTACTACAACCTCCGCGAAGAACTCGACAAATACCAAGACGAGGGCCGCGACGTGCCCACCGTCTATGAGTGGCTGGCAGAGGTCAATCCGCTCTTTGAATGGCACAACGACACAAGCACAGAAATCTTCGACACAGAGCCCAGCACAATCGTGAAACCAAAATTCTATTACCGAGGCGTGCCGGTCAACTTCATTAAAGATGGCGACAAGAAGGATGAAGGCCGATTGCCCGATATCCACACCAAAGGATACTTGATGAACGAATTCTCCTCGCTCGTGATAGTAGAAAACGACTTGGCAATAGAGAATATCTACAAAGGCAACAACAATGCCAATGCGGTGACAGATGTAATGTCATCGGCACATGGAGAAGCAATACATGGCGCCACAATGTTTCTATATTCAAAACACGACATCGTACAGGCCCCGTATTACAAACGTGGCACCCGCTGGCTCACGCTCCACGGCTACTCGCGCTGCGACGAGTTCTACTCGCCCGACTACCGCAAGAGCGAACCGAAAACCGACACCGACCATCGCCGCACACTCTACTGGAATCCGTCGCTCACCACCGACGAAAACGGCAAGGCCAATGTGATATTCTACTCCAACTCGCGCCACGCACAGCGCCTCAACATCAATGCACAGGGCATCGCCGTCAACGGCCAGATATTTGAGCACAACACCCGCAAATAACCGCGCCTCAGAAAAAAAACTGCGCCAATCCCGTTTTTTCTACGATATTATTCCGCCCCGACATCCAATTACGCCGGGGCGGAACGATTTTTAGGCACAAAACCGCCGCGTTTTCGCAAAATTCTTTAACTTTGCACATTGAAGGTGACCCGCTATGAGGTCGCAATAGGGAATCCGGTCAAAATCCGGAGCAGTACTCGCTGCTGTATGTTCTATTTTGGCATGGTGCACACACGCCACTGGTTGCAAACATCATCTCACACCGATAGTGTTTGCAATAACCGGGAAGGCGCACCAAGTGGAACGAGCCAGAAGACCTGCCTTCAAGGCGCAATCGCGCCAGCAACAAACCTCCGTCCGCGAGTTTCGGACAAGGACAAACTACTTAAACAGAAAACAACGCCGTGGAGCAACTGCACCCGGGGCAGATTTTGGTACCAGAAAACGACGATGCGTTATTTCACACAGATATTGCTCGCTTTGGCGATGTGCATTGGTGCGCCGCAGAGGACTTTTGCCTCTGAGGCCGACTCGTTGCGCCAGCGCAATCTCAAGCAGGTGACCGTCAAGGGCGCTCAAAAGCAGAAGGCGCTCAGGAATGCAGTGCCCGAACAGGTGATTTCCCTCGATGAAATGGCGAATTTTGGTGCGCAGAACGTGAGCGACGCCATCAAGCACATGGCCGGCGTGACACTGCGCGACTATGGCGGCGCCGGCGGCTTGAAGACAGTCAGCATCCGCGGCCTCGGGGCCCAGTTTACCGGCGTGAGCTACGACGGCGTGGCGCTGAGCGACATCCAGAGCGGCCAGATAGACCTGCAGCGCTACACACTGAGCGGAGTGAAGCAGGTGAGCCTGCAGATTGGCGACGGAACCGACATCTTTGTGGCAGCCCGCAGCGCGGCTCTGCCCTCAATGCTCAACATCAGCACACAGGACGCAGCCGACGACCAACAGCTGCACCTCACCGCACAAACAACCTTGGGCAGCTGGGGATATACCAACCCGATGCTGAGCGCGAACAAGAATTTCGGCAGACTGAGCCTGTCGGGCCTCGCCGACTATATCTACGCCGAGAACGATTACCCGTTTACCGTGTACAACATATCGGAGCGCATCCACAAGCGCCGCGTCAATTCGCTGATGAACCAAGGCCACGCGGAGCTCAATGCCGCCTATAAGTTCAGCGACCACCACAGCGCGTCGCTAAAACTATATTATTATGACAACGACCGCCAGCTGCCCGGCATCGTACGCTACTACACCTCGGAGAGCGAGCAGCAGTTGCGTGAGAGAAATGCCTTTGCCCAGCTGCAATACCACGGCCGACTCAGCAGCCAGTGGAGCGTCAAGGCAATTGCCAAATGGAACTGGGCCCTCTCCGATTACCAGGACAAACTCTACTCCAACCACATGCAGGATGCGCAATACTGGCAGCGCGAGGGCTATCTCAGCGGCGCCGTATTGTGGAAACCCACAGGCAATCTGGCGTTCAGCTACGCCTCCGACTATATCAGCAACTCGCTGAACTCCCATGCCCAGCTGGTGGCAAATGTGCGCCCCTCGCGCCAGACACTGCTCAACACCCTTTCTCTGCGATGGAATCGCGGATTTTTGACAGCCAACGCCCGCATTTTGCGCTCTGATTACCTCAACAAGACAGAGGTCGGCGCAAGCGGCAAAAACTACCACCGCTGGACACCGTCGGCCAGCCTTAGTCTCAAGATGGCCGAGGGCTGGAATGTGCGACTTATGTGGAAACAGATTTTCAGAATGCCGTCGTTCAACGACCTCTACTACTACCACCTCGGCACCAAGGATCTCAGGCCCGAGCGCACCACCCAATGGAATCTCGGCGCCACCTTCACCCGCAAGCTCTCGCGCCGCTTGCAGGCCGACGCCTCGCTCGACTTCTATATAAACAATGTAAAAGACAAGATAATCTCCATACCCGTCAATCTCTTCGTCTGGCAAAACGTCAACGCGGGCAAGGTTGTCGTCAAGGGCATCGACTGCACCCTGGGCGCCACCTGTCAGCTCGCCAGCGAGCAAAGCCTCACCCTGCGCGGCCACTACTCATATCAGCAGGCGCTGGATCGCTCAGGCAAGGGCTCGTCAAACCACGATTTGCAAATTCCCTATATGCCCAACCACACTTTCAGCCTCGTGGTGGGCTGGAACAATCCCTGGATAAACATCTATCTCGACGCCAACGGCCAGAGCTCGCGCTGGACAACCAGCGGCCACAGCCCCGGCACATGCATAGCCGGCTACGCTGAGTTTGGCACCACCCTGAGCCACACCTTCAGCCTCGGCAAGAGCCAGCAACTGAGCGCGTCGCTCACCATCTGCAACCTGCTCAACAAGCAATACGAAATACTGGCCCACTACCCCATGCCGAGCCGCGGCTGGAGAGCAACGGCCAAGTATTCATTCTAAAAATACTCGCAAAATCATTAACTCATAACTCATAACATTTTTAAAAACTTACTATCATGATGAAAAACATTTGTAAATTAGCACTCATGGCAGTGTGCGCAATCTGCCTCGCTGCATGTAGCGACAACGACTCTAACAACGGAGGCGGGGAACCTGATGCTATAATCGCAAAATCAGGCGTATTTATCCTGAGCGAGGGCAACTTCTACAGCGGAGTCAACGGCGACCTCACCTATTACAACCCAGAAAACACCGAATACACCAACGGCGTGTTTGCCGCAGTCAACAACCGCGCCCTCAGCGGCACAGCCAACGACGGTTTGGTGTATGGCACAAAACTTTATATCACCAACACCGACGAAAACGTGATTGAGGTAGTCAATGCCCACACCATCAAGAGCATCAAGCAGATTGAGCTCAACAGCGCCCGCTGCATCGTGGCAGACGGCAAGTATATCTATGTGACATCGTTCTACGGCGGCGAAGTTGCCAAGATTGATACCACCAGCCTGGAGGTTGTGGCCAAGGTTAAGGTCGAGGCTAACCCAGAAGGCATGGCAATACTCGACGGCAAGCTCTACGTTGCCAACTCTGGCTACGGCATCGGCAACACCGTGAGCAAGATTGACCTCGCCAAATTCCAGTTGGAGGAAAACATCACCGTGGCCACCAACCCTGCTGAGCTCATAACCGACGGCAGCCGCCTCTTTGTGCTTTGCTCGGGCAAATATACCGCCGATTTTTCCAACTATGAGGAAAATCCTGCCATTTATGAAATCCTCGCCGACGGCACCACCGATTCTATTGCCGAAGCTACCATCGCTACCCTCGGCAATGACTGCATCTACCTCATCAACAACAATTATTTCTCAACATCTGGCATTACTTACACCAAGCTTACCCTCGCCAACGACGAGCTCTCGACCTGGACTCTCACCAATCTGCCATTCTCACCCTATGCAATGGCTGTGAATCCACAGAACGGCGATGTCTATATCACCTCTCACAGCAGCAAAGAGGGCGACGGCTATGTATATGCCGACTACGAAGGCAACGGCTACACCATGCGCTTTGACAAGAACGGCAGCCAGCTCGGCCAGTTTGTGAGCGGCGTGAGCGCTGGCACCATCATATTCTTCTAAACCCGCACCTGACGGCACAGGTCTCAGAGAATGCAGGCGCGTTCTCTGAGGCCTCTGCGCCGCAGTGTGCTAAAAACAAAGTCTATCACAATGAACAGAATCCTCAGCACCATTTTCCTCTTGGCGGGCCTGCTGATAACCGCAGCATCCTGCACCGGCGGCCAATCCAAGGGCACCGCAGAGGGCGACACCATCAGTTTGGAATATGCCCGCCTGCTCGAAATCAAGCAATGCGACGGCTTTAAGCTCGCTACCATCAAGGACCCGTGGAAAAATGGCGCCACGCTGCACATTTACGCCCTGGTGGACCGCGAGAGCGAGATGCCCACCGGCATTCCTGCCGAGGCAACGGTAGTAAGAGTGCCGTTGCAGAGAATGTGTGTGAGCACTTCTGTTCACAGCAGCCTGCTTATGCAACTCGGCGCCACAGACCAGATTGGCAGCGTGTGTGATGCCAACTACATACTCAACCCTGACCTGCAGCGCCTCATATCTCAAGGCAAGATTGCCGACATGGGCAGCGCAATGAACCCCAGTATCGAGAAGATTGTGGAGAACAACGCCGACGCGCTGCTGATGTCGCCGTTTGAGGGCGCGAGCTACGGCATACTCGAAAAGACGGGCCTGCCCATTATCGAGTGCGCCGACTACATGGAGACGTCGGTGCTGGGCCGAGCCGAGTGGATGAAATTCTACGGCTTGCTCGCGGGCAAGGAGAAAGAGGCCGACGAGCTCTTTGCTGAGGTCAAAGGCAACTACAACTCGCTCCGCGATATGGCCGCCAAGGAATCCGAGCACCCCAAGCTGCTGGTGGATATGCTGAACGGCCCCACATGGTATGTGCCGGGCGGCAGCAGCACCTACGGCACCCTCTATCGGGAGGCTGGCGCCGACTATTCGCTGGGCGACAAGGGTGTGAGCGGTTCGCAGGGCCTGTCTATCGAAAAGGTGCTGCAGCTGGCTCAGGACGCCGACATCTGGCTCTTGCGCTCGGGCACCGAGGCCGAAATGACCTACGCCTCGCTTGGTGCCGAAAACGCTCTGTACCAGACTTTTGACGCATACAAAAACCGCCGCATCTACGGCTGCAACACGCTGGTCGTGCCGTTCTACGACGAGGTCCCCTTCCGCCCCGACTACCTCATGAGAGACGTGGTAAAAATCCTCTATCCGCATCTGCTGCCCGACCATCAGCTGCGATACTACACTCCACTCAAATAACCTGAGCATAATCTGAGAATATTAGTATCAAGTAAAATTTCTCTGACCTTTTACAATTAATCTTCAAGACTTTATGCCTATATTACTGAGTCGGGGCTAACTTTTGAGCCGTCTGCCAGCAACTCAGCTCTCATTTGAGCCGTCTGCTCCCCTGTTTAGGGGAGCTCCGCAAAGCGGTGAGGGGTAGCCCCACACTTAGTTACTAACTTTGGTAAGTCCTACCCCTCTGGCTCTTCGAGCCACCTCCCCTAACCAGGGGAGGAGACGACTCAATCACAATCTTTTGCTTTATCGAACAACAATAATCTGAAAACTATGATCCGCCCTGCCCTATTGTTTGTGCTGCTTGGCATTGCCACACTGGCTTTGTTTGGTGTCAGCCTGTTCTTTGGCTCCATCCACATCCCCGCCCACGAGGTGGTGGCGGCGCTGTGCGGCAGTGAATCGGGCAGCATCTACAGCAATATAGTGCTCGAGATGCGATTGCCGCAGGCCGTAACTGCACTGCTGTCGGGTGCGGCACTGGCGGCTGCGGGCCTGATCATGCAGACGGTGTTTCAAAACCCCTTGGCCGACCCTTCGATACTGGGCGTAAACAGCGGCGCCAGTCTGGGCGTGGCCATAGTGATGTTGGCCCTGGGCGGCAGCGTAGTGACCATGGGCACCACGTTCAGCGGCTTTGTGCTGGTGGTGATTGCCGCCTTTGCGGGAGCGTTTGTAATCATCGGCCTGCTGCTATTGTTCTCGCACCTCATACGCAACAACCTCACCTTGCTCATCGTGGGCATCATGATCAGCTTTGTCAGCAGTTCGCTCATTTCGCTGCTCAACTACTCGGCCACCGAGCAGGGTGTGCACAGTTATATAATGTGGGGCCTCGGCAACTTTGGCGGAGTAAACCTCAAGACGCTGCCCCTCTATGCAGCCGCCATGGGCATAAGCATCGCCCTGGCCCTCATACTGGTCAAGCCGCTCAATGCCATGCTGCTGGGCAACAACTACGCCCAAAACCTGGGCATCAACATCAAGGCCGCCCGCACATGGCTCATTGTGGTCACGGGCTTTATATCAGCCGTCATCACGGCCTTTTGCGGCCCGATATCGTTTATCGGTCTAGCTGTGCCACACATGGCTCGCATGATGAGCCGCAGTGTCAACCACCGCACCCTGCTGCCCCTCACCCTCCTGACCGGCGCCGTGCTCGGCCTGCTCTGCAACTGGCTCTGCTCGCTGCCCGCCGACGGCACCCTCATCCCGCTCAATGTCATCACGCCGCTGTTTGGCGTGCCGGTGATACTATATGTCCTTTTGAGGCGCAGATAGGGCCATATCGGGCCCCGCCGCCCCGTTTGCAGCCGCGGCCCCCTTGTGTGCAGCCATAGGCCCCTTGTGTGCAGCCACTGGTGGCTGCATAGAGCCGCAGGCCAATCCCCTTGCAGCCGGAGGTGGCTGCATAGAGCTAAGTCGCAGATTTCCTGCGGCTTTTATTTTTATCCCGCCGCGCTTTTGCACCATCTTGCTGCGCCCTCGCAAAAACGAAATGCGCGCTTATTTCTGTTCACAGCGCTGTGTACGTTTGTTCACACCGCTGTGAACGATTGTTCACAGCGCTATGAACGTTCGTTCACAGCGCTGTGAACAGAATTTAAGTCGC
>JAZUHM010000066.1:0-1673 GCA_045641725.1 Bacteroidaceae bacterium
CACCTTGTCGTAGCAAGCCTGAGCGTCGCCCCAACGTACGATATCGAAGTAACGGCTGCCTTCGAACCAGAGCTCATACTCCTTCTCATCCTTCAAAGTCTGAAGGTTAACATCAGAAGAGATGGTCTTAGAGCCTGCGCGCTCCTGAATCTTGTTGATGTACTTCTTAGCCTCAGCAGCATTGCCAGTCTGGATGCAAGCCTCAGCATAGATGAGGTAAGCCTGCAGCTTGGGGTTGCTTGAGAGCAGAGCTTTGGCTTTGTCGATGCCCATTACCATAAAGGCTGTGGCATAGGCGTCGGCCATTGCGCAAGTCGGGGCAATCACCGTGGCCGATAGCAGCGAGTGCTGCACCGGGCGGCCTGTGTGCGGGTCGATGGTGTGGGCAAATTTCTGACCATCCTTGTAATAGAAATTGCGGTAGTTGCCGCTTGTGGCCATTGCGAGGGTAGATTTCTGGATGGTGGCTCTGAGCGTTTGGTTTTGCTGAATAGAGTCCTCCGTTGGCTCAACTATTCCCACGGTCCATGCGAGGTTTGAGCTGTTGACGCCGTTGGCTCTGATTTCGCCACCGATTTCTATCATGTAATTGTTGACGCCTCGGTTTGAAAGGAATTCAGCTACGACGTCGCAGCCATATCCCTTAGCGATAGCGCTGAAGTCAATCATGGTCTGCGGATTAGACTTGGTGAAATGTGATTTCTTGAGGCTGACACTCTTATATCCCACAAAAGTCAGGATGCTGTCAATGCGGCTTTGGGTGACCTGGTCGCTGTTTTTGAAACCAAACCCCCAGAGATTGACCAGCGGAGCAACTGTGACATCGAATGCGCCATCGGTCTTGTCGGAGATTTCTGTGGCCAGGTTAAACACGCTGTTAAACATCTTGTCGGTTTGTGTCGATTTGTTTTGGTTGATGAGCGACACTGTGCTGTTTTGATTAAACGCCGACAGCGAGTTGTCCACCATGGCCAGTTGCTGCAGGATTTCTTCGTCGAGGTTTTGCGTTGACTGGTAGGTGATGTGGTAAAAGGTGCCAAAGATTTTGCCCTCCATCTTGTTGTAGGGCGCGGTTTTATTGTCAATCAATATCCATGCTGTAGCCGCTGTCAATATCAGCAGGCTGACAACCATGAGTGCATATTTTGTCTTTTTGTTTATCATGTAAATACAGATATGATTTGTAAAAGCGCCGTGTGTGGCGTATTTAGAATTCGTAGATCAGGTTAAACGTACCGGTGAAGAGGTGGTCATTGTTTTTGCCGTAGCCAGGTATGTACCATGGCTCGCCAAAGTTTGAGGCCTTAACGTTGAAGCATCGTTTGTAGCGGGCAGTCCATCCCATGCGGAAGTTGCTCCATATCTTGGTCTCCAGCCCAAACAGAAACTCGCACCAGAGGGCGTTGCTCTTGATGTTGGAATATTTGATTTCGGTTGTCTGGTCAGTCCATACGGGGTCATGCATGGTGGGCGCGTCGAAGTCGTATTTAAATGAGGTGTATCCCAATCTGGCGCCGCCAAATATTCTGTTGCCACTAGCTTTTTGGCGTGCGAAGTTGTAGTCGCAGCCAATTTTGAAAAACGGTGCCGATGTCTTGAAGTGGTTGTCGGTCTGGTCGTCGGTCTTGTCGCAAATTCCGAGGCCCAGTTCTATCGTGGGGAAGTATTTGTTG
>JAZUHM010000067.1:0-2734 GCA_045641725.1 Bacteroidaceae bacterium
GCCTCCGACTTCGATTTTCTGTCCGTTGATTATCATGATGCCTTTGCTGCCTGGCATTGCTATGCGTCCCTGCAGGTCGTAGGCTGGTGTGGCGCCGGATGTGGCCGGTGTGGCAGTCTTGGCGCTGCTTATGGCCGTCAGTTCGTCGGGCGTGGTGCCAGTGTGCAAGATTACCTCATACACTTTGGTGTCGGTGTCAAATTCTACCTGGAATGTCGTGCCGTCGGCCTCAAAGGTTGGGTTGAGGTCTATAATTCCCTTGTCGGTGTAGAGAGTGACGCCCGTTACCTCAGCCATCTCGGTGGTGGTATAAACCAAAGGGGTGCTGTTGTTGTAGAGTGTGTAGGTATAGGGCAGTCTGTCAGACACTTCGGCGTGGCCTGCGGGCTCTTGCACAACGGCATAGAACGGTTCTATTTCGTGCACTCGCAACCATTTGCCGGCGCGTGCACTCTGGTTGTAGAGACGTATGTATTGCGCTGTCTGGCCTTTGGCGTAGAGGTCGATAACTTTGCATTCGTCGGTCAGAGTGGCCATGTCATTGATGTTGAATGTGCTCTTGTTGGCGCTGGTGTTGATGCGCGTCCATTTAGCGCTGTCGGTCGATATTTCTATTCGCGCTGTGCCGACATAGTCGCCGTTGGTTGTGCCGATGCCCACGCGCACTTTCTCCAGTGGCACGGGCTGCGAGAGTTTGAGGATGTATTGGTCGCCATTAGCCTGATTCTTGTTCATTGCCCACCATGTGGTGTAGTCGCCGTCGTAGGCGTTGGCGCGGTTGTTGTAGTCATTGGCGTTTGGCGAAGTGGTGAAGCTCTCGATTGTGGGCTCAGTCATTGGCGTCAGAAACAGCGAGCCGCGAGTCAGCGACGCGGTGATGTTTTCATTGCTGTTGTTGATGACCACAATAAACTTGATCATTTCCTCTATGGTCTTTCTGTTGCTGCCTGTTGGGATGATAGGATTCCAGTTGCTGCCGTCGGGCGAATACATCACGTCGATTTTGCTGCACAAGGCGTCGCTTACTATCAAGCTCTGCATGACCTGTGGCTTGGGCATTGCGATGCCGATATAGTCGCCCGGCGCAAACTCCTGGTTAGACAGACTTATGTATGTGCCGTTGTTGGAATAGATGCGGCCACTGTGCTGCATGTTGCTGACGCATACCGGTGCGCCAGTGTCAAACATGTCGCTCGCAGCGCTCTTGAGCAACGAGTTGATGCAAGGTGCGAGATAAGATTGGGCAGGCATGGTGATGTGGGCTGATACCGGCACGTTGGCGCCCTTGCCTTCGAGGGTATAGACGATATAGTCTTCCTTGGTTAGCAGGCTGTCGGCAAACGATGCGCCGGTCTCGTAGTCGGCCCAACGTGTGGCGATGTCTGTGCCCTCTTTGGCGCTGAGCAGCGATGTGAGACTGTGCAGCATTGCCTCGAGCTTGAGAGTCCAGTTCTTTATGTCGCGCCACATCAGGCGATCGCTTTCGTTCTTTGATGTCTCAAGGCCGCGCAGTGTGGCTATCGACTCGAGCAGGCTGTTGGCCTTGGCAATCATATTGTCGGAGCCGAGGCTGGCGCCAAAGCTGTCGGCGGGATCATATTTTGTGAGGTAGGGCGCCACGTTGCGCAGGGCCTGTGCGGCCTCGGGGTCGAGGATAAATGGGAAGGAAGCCTCCCAGCTCTGCATATTGTTGAAGCCGGAGTTGTTCCATGCGTAGTCGGCCACCGAGAAGAGTGCAATCTTAGCAAGTTCGCCCTGCTGCATGGGATTGCTCACCACGCCGAGTCCGTTCTGGAGGTCAGAAGGCAGTGTGGCGTTGTTGCTGACAGCGGGCATGTGGCTGAAATTGGTGTACATGCTCATGGGATAGATTTGCGCGTCGGCATTGTCGTTGCAAGGATAGTTCCACCACCAGGCCACGCTGCGGCGCAGATAGTTGCGCGGGGTGGCGAGGTCGGCGTTGTTGGGCACTGACCACACGCCGTTGCCGGTGGTGTAGATTATCACATTGTCGGGTGTGTTGGCCAGGGCTCTGAAGAAGCGGGAGTACTGATCTTCGTCTTTTGCAAAGCCGCGGCAGTAGATTTGCGGCACAAAATGGATGGGCTTGACCGTGTCGGCAGGCAATGCGCCGGCGGTATTCCATTTTTGCTCGATGTTTTGCTGCAGTTGAGTGAGGTGTGATGCATTGGTAGCCATGTCGGCGTCGCTCGATGGCACGCCCACATCGTCCACAAACACGCCAAACTGGCGCACGCCGAGTGAATACATCTTCTCAAACTTGCCCATGATATCGCTTACCACGGTGCTGGAACTGATAAACTGATTGCCTGGGTGTATGGCCCAGATAAAGTTGACTTTGGTGCTGGCCGACACATCGCAGATGTCGCGTATCATGCTTTGCGTCATCCAGCCGTTTTCCTCCTGTTGGTCGGTGATGGCGTCGGGGTAGGGCTGAGCCCAGTAGTCGGAGTGGTAGGGGTCTGACTTGGCGCCGTAGAGATAGGTGTTCATCTTCATGCGCATCATAAAGCGCATCAAGTCTTTCTTGACCTCCACTGAGTATGGATAGCCATAATATCCCTCTACGAGACCGCGCTGCTGCTGGTCGGCATAGTCGGTAATCTTCAGCCCTGTGAGTGAGTCGTCGCATTGGTCGAGAATCTGCTCGATGGTGGCGAGGCCGAAGAATACGGCGTCGGTGTTCTGACAAGGCGGATCGTAGCCATGTCGT
>JAZUHM010000068.1:0-6217 GCA_045641725.1 Bacteroidaceae bacterium
TTGTTCACAGCGCTGTGAACGGAATTTATTGCGCATTTAGTTTTTGAGAGGGCGAATTTCGGGCAGATCAAAGCGCGCAAATTTCGCGTTGGTTGCTGGATTTATAGCGAAAAACAAGCATTCTTTTTTGCACGGTAGGATTTTTTGTTTAAATTTGCCCCAAAATCTATACAATCTTCCTTCAAATGAAATCAACATTCATACAGCAGCTCATCATAGCTGCAGAAAACAACGCAAACAAGACTGCGATCGTGGATCACGGCGGCAAACGTCAGACTACATACAGCGAGTTTCTTGCCCTCGCCCGCAAGGTGGCAGCCTACATACAGTCGCGCGGCATTGCGCCCCAGACTTTCATCGGAATCAAGATGCCATATTGCATGGAATTCATGGCAGCCGAAGTGGGCGCGTGGCTCAGCCGGTGCGTAGCAGTGCCTATGGGCGACAACTACCCCTCTACCCGCATCGATTATATCATGCGCCACTGCGAGAGTCCGATATTGATTACCATCGACATGATCGACGAAATCAGCGGCATGGCACCCATAGAGGGCATTGTGCCCGAAAGAGACGACAACGCCCTGACCCTCTACACCTCGGGCTCAACCGGCAACCCCAAGGGCGCACTCATCACCTACGACGCACTGGACAACAATGTGCCCCGCAGACTGGTGCCCGACTTGCCCATGCAAGACGTCGTATATGGCATCTCGGCACCTCTGTATTTCGCCCTGGGCAACAACATCTGGGATGTGCTGCACGCCGGCGGCACTGCTCACATGTATAGCGACGAGGTAAAAAACAATATCAGCCTCATGGAGGACTATATACTGGAGCACGACATCAACATCAGCCATGTCAGCCCGGCCGCTCTGACCATATTCCGCAACAAGAGCCCTAAGCTCAAAACCGTAATCACAGCCGGCGAAAAACTCTCCACACAATGCTCCAAAGACGGCTATACCCTTTATAATCTCTACGGACAGACCGAAGCCCTGCTCTCCATCCTGGCCTTCAAGATGCCCGACCACCCTATCGAACCGGCGCCTATAGGCAAATGCCAGCACAACACCCAGTTCATGGTGGCCGATGCAGACGGCAATCCCGTGGCGCAGGGAGTAACCGGCGAGCTGTGCGTCAAGGGCCACTTCTTTAAGGAATACTACAAGGAGCCCGAGATGACCGCCCAGGCCTACCGCGGCGGCTGGCTCCACACCAAGGACCTGGTCTATGTAAACCCCGACGGCGATATCGTCTATGTCAACCGCAACGACTGGATGGTCAAGGTCAATGGTCAGCGCGTGGAACCAGGCGAAGTGGAGAGCGCCATACGCAAGATCGACGGAGTGACCGGCGCCGTAGTCAAGGGATTTGACAACGGCCAGGGCAGCCAGTATCTGTGCGCATTCTACACCACCTCTGCCGACCTCGAGGGCGAGACAATACGCCAAACCCTCACCCAACGCCTGCCATCTTATATGGTACCGTCGTTCTATGTCAAGATGGAGGCCTTTCCGCTCAATGCCAACGGCAAGATAGACCGCAAGAACATGCAGGCCCCCGACACCGCGGCGCTCACCGAGGAATTTGTGGCGCCTTCAGACAATGTAGAGGCCACATTGTGCGACGCCTTTGCCGCAGCCATCGGCCTGGAGCGCATCGGCGTGAACGATGATTTCTTCAAGCTCGGCGGCAACAGCATCCAGATCATGAAGATTCAGCAGTTCTGCATCGACCAGGACTACGACACTTTCTCGGCCATCTCCACCAAAATCATACATCAGGGCCGCACGCCCAAAGGCATCGCCATTCTGCTCAGCCAGACCGAGAAACACATCAAGCAAAAGCTCAACGACTACCCTCTGAGCGACATACAGCAGGATTACTACGACTTTAGCAAACAGGCAGAGGGACTGCCCGTTTCCAACGAGCCTTGTCTCATCAAACTCGACAACGAGGTTGACATGCCACGCCTCGCCGCAGCCATCGAGACTGTGGCCGACGCTCACCCAGGTCTGAAAACCCGCCTGCTCATCAACGAGGCCGGCGAGGTAAGACAGAAGTGCGCTACCGAAAAACTGGACCTGCAGATAGAACACATGTCAGACCAGGCCTTTGAGACCGAGAAACAAAACCTCGTGCAGCCATTCTATTACCTCAAGGAGCGCCTGTCGCGCTTCCGCCTCTTCTGCACCGACAGCGCCAAGTACCTTTTCTATGATATTCACCACACCATTATCGACGGCACGTCAATATCTATCTTGCACCGCGACATAGAGCAAGCCTATCTGGGCCAACCCATTGAGGCCGAGGACTGGAACAGCTTTGAGATGGCTGCCGAGGAACAAAGTTCCCTCAATGCAGAATCCATGGCCAAGATAGAGCAATGGGCCCACGAGCAATATAGCGATGCTCGCGAAATCAGAATTCCTGATGGCGGCCCAGGCGCCTCCAACAAGATGAAAATCACCCAGTTCCCACTCACTACCCCACCAGACGAGGCCGAGCAATTCTGCAACAGACACAGCATCACAATCAATGTGCTCACCTCTGCCGCCTTTGCCGCCATGCTTGGCCAATATGCCGGATTGCAAGACGTAACATACGTCACACAATACAATTTCAGAGAAGATATCAGAGTCAAAAACACGATAGGCCTGTTTGCCCACCCGCTGATAGTACGCTCGCGCTGGACAGACTCACAATCAGCAAAGGATTTTCTGGAGAGCATGCGCGCCACCATTCTTGAATGCATGGACAACAGCGCCGGCAGCCACAATATCCTGAAACAGTATTCCCCCGGCACTTCCCTCTACTGCTTTATCTACCAGGGAGAACTGATTGCAGAACCCACAATAAACGGCAAGCCTACCACAAACATCCAGGTTGCCAAGAGAGAGGCCTACTCCCCTATCGCTATCCACCTGCATCTTGACAGAAGCAACAACACCTTTGTGATAGGCATGCACTACAAGCAGGATTATTTCTCTGCCGAGTTTATAGAACAGATGGCCGCCAACTATCAGTCGGCCCTCACGAGCCTGATGCAGGAGGTGGCGCCCGCCGCAATCAGCATAAATGTACCGCCCCAGGATTTTCTGGGCACTGCAGAATAAAGCAGAAGATACAACCTCTAATATCTCAAGCAACACAACATACACATGAATTCTACATTCATACAGCGCCTTATAGAAGTGGCCGACGCCAATGCCAGCAAGACTGCAATAGTCGATTGCGGCGGCAAGCGCCAGACCACCTACGGCGAATTTATCACTCTGGCCCGCAAGGTGGCGGGTTATATGCAGTCGCGTGGCATCAAGCCGCAATCATTTATCTGCATACAGCTGCCCAACAGCATGGAATTTGCCGCAGCAGAGCTTGGCGTGTGGATGTCGCGCTGCACATCGGTGCCTCTGAGCCTGACTTTTCCGCAAAAGCGCGTGGACTATATCTTCAGCCACAGCGATGCCTGCATGATGATAGACGACAGCGTGATGAAAGAAGCGCAAGCACTTGCTCCAGCCAAAGAATTGCTGCCGGAGCAAGAGGACAACGCCATGCTTGTATATACCTCGGGCTCTACGGGCAATCCCAAGGGAATACTGCTGACATTCGACGTGCTCGACAACAACTATCCCCACCTCTGCGGACATGCAGCGCCCGGCCCCGACATGGTGCTAGGCTCATCTGCCCCATTCTATTTCGTGGCAAAGGTCTTTGTCTACGAGACACTGGCGGGCGGAGGCACAGCGCATCTCTACAGCGACGAGGTTAAGACCGACGTGCAGCAACTGGCCGACTATATACTGGAGCATGGTATCACCGTGTCGTTTATCAGTCCGGCAGTGCTGGCCAATTTCAACAATAAGAGCAGCAAACTCAAAGCCGTAGTCAGCGGAAGCGAAAAACTCACCACCCAATACTCCAAAGACGGCTATGTGCTATACAATACCTACGGCCTGAGCGAGACTTATGCCGTGATCACATGGTTTGAGATGCCCGACAAACCAATGGCAGCTGTGCCAATTGGCCTCCCGACAAACAATGTGGAATTCGCCATACTCGACGAAGACGGACAGCCTGTGGCTCAGGGCGAGACAGGCGAGCTCTGCCTCAAGGGACATTTCTGCAAGGAATATTTCAAGGAGCCCGAACTGACCGCACGCCTCTATCGCGGCGGCTGGCTGCACACCAACGACCTGGCCCGAGTGGGCGACGACGGCCTGCTATACTATGTGCAGCGCAAAGACTGGATGGTAAAAATCAATGGTCAGCGCGTGGAGCCCGGCGAAGTGGAGTCTATAATGCACTCAATAGAAGGCGTCAAGGGCGCGGTGGTCAAAGGATTTGACAACGAGCAGGGCAGCAGTTTCCTCTGTGCATTCTACATCAGCGACACGCTGACGGCAGACGAACTGAAGAGCGCCCTCGCCCAGAAAGTGCCGTCGTATATGCAGCCCAGCTTCTTTGTCAGGATGGAGGCCTTTCCGCTCAATGCCAACGGCAAGATAGACCGCAAGAACATGCAGGCCCCCGACACCGCGGCGCTCACCGAAGAATATGTGGCGCCATCAGACAATGTGGAGGCCACCTTGTGCAACGCCTTTGCCGCAGCCATCGGCCTGGAGCGCATCGGCGCGAACGATGATTTCTTCAAACTCGGCGGCAACAGCATCCAGACCATGAAGATTCAGCAGTTCTGCATCGACCAGGACTACGACACTTTCTCAGCCATCTCCACCAAAATCATACATCAAGGCCGCACGCCCAAAGGCATCGCCATCCTGCTCAGCCAGACCACAAAGCGGGTTAAGCAAAAGCTCGACGACTACCCGCTCAACGGCATACAGCAAGGCTATTTCGAGCACTGCATACAGCACGAGGGCGAGCCCATCTTTAACGTCTATAACCTCATCAAACTCGACAACGAGGTTGACATGCCACGTCTGGCCGCAGCCATCGAAACTATGGCCGACGCCCACCCAGGTCTGAAAACCCGCCTGCTTATCAACGAGGCCGGCGAGGTAAGACAGAAATGCGCTACCGGCAAGCTGGATTTGCAGATAGAACACATGTCTGACCAAGAGTTTGAGGCTGAGAAGAAGAATCTCGTGCAGCCATTCTATTACCTCAAGGAGCGCCTGTCGCGCTTCCGCCTCATCTGTACCGACAGCGCCAAGTACCTTTTCTATGATATTCACCACCTGATTGTGGATGGCACCTCGCTGTCTATACTGCTCAACGATATAGAAAAAGCCTATCAGGGCCAACCTCTTGAGCCCGAGGACTGGAACAGCTTTGAAATGGCGGCGGAAGACTACCATCTGCGCCAGACAGATGTCTATGCCAAGGCCAAGCAATGGTTCCACGACATGTATCACGATGCCCCCGTGGTAAAAAGGCCCGATGCCGAGCCTAACTCTTCGCCAAAGATGTCTTTACAGGATTTCACGCTCAGCGTCTCGCCCAAAGACGTAGAGCAGTTCTGCGACGACAATGGTACCACGGTCAACATACTGACCTCTTCTGCCTTTGCCCTCCTGCTTGGCAAATTCGCCGAGATGCAAGACGTGGTCTATGCATCAGCCTACGACAGCCGCGAAGATATCAGAGTCAAAAACACAGTGTCGTGCTTTGCCCGCCCGCTGTTTGTGCGCTCACGCTGGACAAAAGAGCAGTCTGTCGGCGACTTCCTGACCAGTATGCGCAAAATATTGATGGAGTGCATGGACAACAGCATATACACCAACGAGGGCATGCCGCAATATTTTACCCAACCACCCGGATACCTCTTTATATATCAGGGCGACCTCTTGGCCAAACCTACTATCGGCGGCAAACCCACCGAGACAATCTCAATATCAGAGAAACAAGCCGTCTCCGCCATAGAGTTCCACCTGACCCTCGACAGAGCCAATAACGCCTTTGTCCTGCAGGTGCAATATAAACCAGACTATTTCACAGCCGAGTTTATCGAACGCATGGCCGCCAACTACCAACTGGCACTAACAGGCCTGATGCAAGAGAACACACTGGAGAAAATCAGTGATAAATTAGGAGATAAGGAGGTAAGGAGATAAGGAGATAAGGAGGTAAGGAGATAAGGACCTCCGAAAGACAACCAACAAACTCCCGACCATCGTCCATTAACTCCTTGAGCGAAGCGCTAACTCCCATTAACTCCTCTTTAACTCCCGTTAACTCCTCTTTAACTCCC